>DASWIF010000080.1 GCA_036397795.1 Candidatus Saccharimonadales bacterium | reverse complement strand
GAATTGAATTTTCTCATCTGATTCTAATAGATTTGTAACTTGATTTTAATAGAATTGCTGCATAAATTACTATAGACACGATGACTTTAGTTAGAACGTGTTTCTTAAATGACGGCGACGGAGGGATGACGAGCTAAGCGTTTGAGCATCAGATGAACCATAGCGATGTAAATGAAGGCTTCACTAGTTCCAGGCAGTTCTTCATAATCCTTGCTCAAGCGACGATACCGACCTAACCAGGCAAACGTTCGCTCAACCACCCACCGACGCGGTAAGACTTGAAACCCAGCCAGATCATCGCAGCGTTTGACAATCTGCAAGACCCAGCCAGCCAGGGTGAAGACCCAGTCGGCCATCGGTTGACCCTGATAGCCGCCATCAGCCCAGATCAACTGCAACAGATCGAACCCTTTCCGGGCGGCTCGCTGTAATAAGAGCTTGGCTCCGGCTTGCTCAGCGATATTAGCGCGATGGACAACCACGACCAGAACCAAACCCAGGACATCAACCAGCAGATGACGTTTACGGCCCGTGACTAATTTGGCCCCATCGAAACCACGTTCACCTTTGATGGCGGTGGTTTTGACACTTTGACTGTCCATAATCGCCGCACTCGGTTGGATGTTCCGGTCGGCTTGCTGGCGCACGGCTTCCCGTAAAGCATCGTTGAGCTGTTCCCATAAGCCCGCCTGTCGCCAGCGCCGAAAGTAACCATAGACGGTTTGCCAGGCGGGAAAGTCGTGGGGCAGAAGCCGCCAGGCACAGCCAGTCCGCAGCACATATAAAATAGCGTTGATGACCTCGCGTAAGTCTACCGTCCGCGGTCGTCCCAGGACTGAAACCGCTGAGAGTAAGGGTTCAATCAGAAACCATTCGGTGTCAGTCAAATCCGTCGGATAGGCTTTTCGGCTCATTTCTCTCTCCTCATCATGTTAATAGGTTGAGGAGAGAGTGTAGATCAGCCGTCAAATGAGCCTTGATCTTTTTTACATAAACAGATTATTTAAGAAACACGTTCTAAGGATAAGCATAAACGTATTTCGGCTAAACGGATAGTGACACATGTCACCTGATGCGCCGACAACCGTCATTTCCTCATCCAAATCAATCCGTTGGCAAAACAAAAACCGCCCTGCCGATCAGGATCAGGGCGGTTGGCAAGTGATTACCTTTGGCTGAAAGCGAAGCGGTTTTACTCTAAAGACTTCAAGTAATCATCCAGGTTATGCCGGACCGCATAGGCGGTGGCCTCGGCTCGATTCGACAGGCCCAATTTATCCAGAATATTGCTGACATAATTACGTACCGTTCCCTCACCCAAAAAAAGGAGGGTGGCGATTTCCCGATTCGTTTTTCCTTGAGCAATCAAGGCCAGCACCCTCAATTCCCGCTCCGATAAATCCGTAAATGCCACCGAGCGGGTCGACTCTCTCAGCTTAGCCAAGACCTGGCCGGTGACACTGGGGTCTAACAGCGCCTCACCCCGCGCCACGGTTTCAATCGCCCGGACCAGATCATTATTACCGACCTGTTTTAAGACGTAACCCACCGCTCCGGCTGAAATGGCCTTGAATAACAATTCATCCTCGGCGAAAGAGGTCAACATGATAACTTTGATCTCAGGATGGGCTTTGACTATGGCTCGGCATGCTTCAATGCCGTTGCCAT
>DASWIF010000079.1 GCA_036397795.1 Candidatus Saccharimonadales bacterium | reverse complement strand
CTTTCTTTAATTAAACTAACATCGACTCCGCCCGTGTCAACAAGTTCAAATGTTTTACCGCGCCAGGTTACCCGGCCAATATTGCGGTCGCGGGTTGTGCCGCCAATTGGCGAAACTAATGTCTGGCTGGCGCTGGTCAGGCGGTTAAAAAGTCGTGACTTGCCGACGTTAATTCGGCCGACAATCACCACGCTTGGAAGTTGCTGCGTTTTTGTAACGGTCGGTTGAGTCGTCATGGTCGTTGGTCTTGGCCGAGAATAATAACAATATCGGCATTCGGGCTCACCAGCGTGCTGCTGGTCGCCGTCAGCCATTCGGGCAGGGTCGGAGCCTGATCGGCGTTTAAAAGCTCGACTATTTCCCGGGTTTTATTTTCAACATCATTTTTTTTCAGATCATACACCACGGTTCTGGCATAGTCTTGGGTCGGGGCATTACCGGTTTTAATCACGTTAAATCCCAGGCTTTGCAGGTATAGGGAAACGTCATAGGCCAGGCCGTTAACCCGGGTTCCGTTTTGGATTTCAACTTTTTGCGGCCGCAGCTTGGCCGGCTGGTCGGGGTTAAATACATTGTGAACCACGGCCTGGAGCTCGGAAAAATCACCGGCTTTGGGAGTCAGGACAAATGCCCCGTCAGCGGTTAGGCTGGCTTGAAGCAGGCCGTCCGGGGAATCATCAAATACGATTCGCGTAATGTTTTCTTCGTCCACATTTTTAGCGAGTTTTAGCAGGCGCGAAATTTCCCACAGCTCCAGGTTGGAGGTGAAGTGTTGACTGAATGTTTCCATCAGGTTTGAAATCCGGATTGGATTGGCCAGTGTTCCAAAGCTTACCACCTTATCTTTGATTGCCAAGAGTAAGTTTTGCTGCCGCTTGCTGCGGGCAAAGTCAGAGCCTTCCGCGCCGATGGCCGAACGCGAGCGCACATATTTAAGCGCCAGTTCTCCATCCATTTTCTGCCGCCCGGCCGGAATATGCAAGTGTTGGTAGCGTTCGGTTGTGGTCGCGGTCTCTTTGCCCGGCACCGGATAGCTGCGGTCATCAAGCGTGTTTTCAACATCAATAACGACGCCGTTTAAATCATCAACTATTTGAACAAAGCCGTTGAAGTCAATTCGGGCGTAGTAGGGAATCGGCAGATCCAAAATTTGGCTGACGACCTGAGTTGCCAGCTCGCCGCCGGCACCGGGATTCTGAACTTCGCCAAACGCGTTGGCGTTATTAATTTTGCGCAAACCATATCCGGGAATTGGGGCTAACAGATCGCGCGGAATTGAAGTCAGCGCGACGCTGCCGTCTTCGGGTTGAAAACTGACCAGCTGCATCGTGTCGGCTAAGTACGGCCCGTCGTGTCCGCTGCCACCCATGCCAATCAGTAAAATGTTAATTCTGTTCTCGCTCTCGCCCTGAAGCGTTCTGTCGCCGGCTCCAACCAGCCGTTTAAGCTGATCGACTAACCCGATGTTGCCAAAAGACTTGGAAAGTTTTTCACCCGAACTAATCACGCCAAAGCTGAAGACCACGCCAACAATACCAAAAATGATCAGCAGGTAGATGATGCCAGTGCTGATCAGTCGGAGGCGTCGTCGAGGTTGAAGTTGAGTTGGTTCGGCTGGTCGAATCGGCTCAAAATTAGGCTCTTGCATAGTTTTAAAGCACCTGTA
>DASWIF010000078.1 GCA_036397795.1 Candidatus Saccharimonadales bacterium | reverse complement strand
GTGCCGGCGGAATCTTTTTGGCCATCACCCAAGGTCGATTCGACATTAATACATATTTCGGGCATAAAAAGCCAAGAACAATTGTCCCAAAGTTTTAAAAACCTGGAGCTGAAAGAATTTTGGCAGATCGCGAAAATTGGTTTTTCAGCCCGACGAAAGCAGCTTAAAAACAATCTCCAAAACGGGCTGCATTTACCCCAGGAACAGGTGGCTGAAGCGCTGGCGGCGGTCGGTCTGGAGCCTTCGGTTCGAGCTCAAGAACTGGAAGTTGGTGAGTGGATTGAGCTTGCCAAAAGAGTAAAAAAATATCGGAGTAAGTAGTTCAAAATTAGTTTGGTTTAACGCCGATTTTCTGTTATAATAAACCCATTCGAAAGGGTAATTGTTGATAACATTAATCGGTATTTTTTATATCAGGCGAGCGGCTGAAAAGCGCTCCGGTTTTCTTGAACACTGAGCCATTTTTTTGGCTTAGACAAGTTTTCTTTTTAACGCTCGCAATTTCAAGCCGAATGGCAGATAACAAAAAAATTGATGAGGGTATGCAGGTGCTCCAAGAAGTGTACCAGGATGTGGCCGGCGGCAGCACCGAAATTATCCGTCATCGACAACCGAGCGGCGAGTCAATTCGCAAGCAAGTCAAAGATGTTTTTGCCGACGACCGCAAGGCCGAGCGGGTGCTGGCCTGGTCAACGCTTGGCATTGGAATAGTGGCTCTTGTCTTTGGCTTTTTTTATTTCCAAAATCAAATTTCCTCTCCAAACCAGAGTTCTAGAGCCGTGGCTTTAACCGAGGTTGATCCGAATAGTCTGACGCCGGAGCAGGAGGCGCTGGCCGCGATTGACACTGACGAAGACGGCCTGTCTGACTACGCCGAACTCTACATTTACAGCACAAGTCCGTATTTACCGGACACTGATTCGGACGGAGTTACAGACAAAGATGAAATTGAGCGGAATTTGAATCCGAACTGCGCGTTTGAGCGGAATTGCTCGGATTTGCTGACGTTAACTATTCCGGCCGAGCAGGACTCTGCTCTGCCCGGCTCACCGGCCGCGCTCGGAGATATTCGGATTGAAGGCCGAATTACGGCCGAAAAAGTCCGCGATTTATTTTTAAGAATCGGCGTCCAGCCAACCCAGCTTGAAGGTCTGACCGATGATCAGCTATTGCTGGCGTACGAAGAACTGATTCGCCGAACCGGCGCTGACACTGCCCCCCAGGTTCAGCCCCAACCAGTCGCCGAACCTGAGAGCATTGACGAGCTTTCCGCGACTGAGCTGCGCCAGCTTTTGCTGGAAAGCGGGATACCCGCCGAGGTGCTGGATGAAATCTCTGACCAAGAGCTGTCCGTAATAGTTGAACAGTCGCTGCAGACTGAGATTGAAAATTAGCTTTCCGTAGATAAATAGACATGCCGAATTTTCAGAACATAACTAAGCGTTTCATTCTCGGGGTTTTGATGCTGGCAATGTTCACGACCGGCGCGTTGTTGTCTTCCCGCGTTGTCCCGGTCGCGTTGGCTCAGGTCGTGCCGGTGGCGGATATAATTCAACACGGCCTACAGACTGGCACGATGGCTCAGGTTATTAAAGTTTGGGTTCAGCGGAATGCCATCGCGGTTTCTGAGAAGCTGGAGCGGGCGCGCAAAGAAGCTGAGCGAGAGGCGCTTAGAGAATCATATTTAACCCTCTACACTTCTTACATTG
>DASWIF010000077.1 GCA_036397795.1 Candidatus Saccharimonadales bacterium | reverse complement strand
ATTCCGAACGAGCCGCAGCTAACAAAAGCAGTCTAGGATTGAGCGCTAAGTTAAACTCTTCGGCCCAAGCCAAAGCCAACGACATGATCCAGGACAACTACTGGGCACACAACTCACCGGACGGTAAAACACCGTGGTATTGGTTTGATCAAGCCGGTTACGATTACCTGGTTGCGGGTGAAAACTTGGCATACGGTTTTGACACCAGCAGCGGTGTAATAAACGGCTGGATGAATAGCCCTTCACACCGGGACAACATGCTCAATTCGGCGTTTGAACAAGTCGGATTCGGTATCGCCAATGGCTCGAACTATCAGGGCGGGCCTAATACCGTGGTAGTCGCCCACTACGGCGATCCGGCTGTCTCTACCCAAAGTTCGCCGCCGCCCAGCAGCTCCAGTTCCAAGCCCAAGACCGCGGCTGCTCCCACAGCCAGCAAGCCGGCCGCCGCCGAGCCAGTCCCCCAGGCCGCAGTTGAGAAACCAAAATCAAAGGATAATGCAAAAACCGATGAGATCGACCTCGCACCAGCCGCTGATCCTACTCCGGCGCCAGTTACGTTTGCCTCAGACGAGCCTAAAATCATCAGCAACTGGGAAGCGCTGCTGACCGGACAAGCTGGCTGGGCGCTATACACGGCCGCCGCCGTGGCTGGCTCGATCGGTTTCGTCTACGCCTATCGCCACGTGCTGTTTATCCATAAAGTTGTTATAAGGGGCGAAGATTACATCCTCAGCCATCCCTTGCTCGAAGCTAGTATCATCTACGCCTTAATCTGGCTGCTGCTGTCAGCCACATTCGGCAGCGTCTTATGAAGAAGAAAACCACCAAGCGCTTACATCTGTTACCTCTACTCAGTTTTTTGCCGCTGTTAATGGCTTTGTTTGCCGCCAGTCAGCTCAACCTCTACTTGGATCCGCTGCTAATTGGTTTGGTGTCTATCGCTTACGTGGCTGTAAATATCATCTACCGGCAACTGCACGGTTCATTGCAAATCGGCTACATCGTCGAATACTCGCTCATCGGCCTAATTGCTTATTTTGTGTTGACGCTCTACGCGTAAGCCCCAGTTTATTTAACCACCACCGCTTCACGCGGAATCATCCGTCGTAGCTCGTCGGTCAACCCATTGCTGACATCGACCCGAAACGGCAGGCGCAAAGCGCTCTTGGTCTCATCGCCCAGAACCAGAATGGCCTCTGTACTGCCTGGGTGCCGATCGAGAGCCTGCTTTAAGTCTTTAAGTTGAGAGTGGTTGTTCGGATCTTTGATGTGGACGTACAGCTTGGACTCTAGTTTGGCCTTGGCCGCCAGCGGTCGCTGGGGCGGCCGGCTTTTGGGCTTATTGGTCGGTTGGTAGTTCTTAATCACGTCTTCGTCAACAAATTTCAACTCATCGGCTAAAACTTTCGGATCGCCACTCAGATTACCGGCGCGGTCTTTGCTGCTAACCCTGCCGACGGCAAACACCACCGCGTCGGGCAAAATTTGGGGTCGGTGCTTTTCATAAACTTTGGGGAATATTATCAGTTCCAATGTACCGCTTAGATCTTCTA
>DASWIF010000076.1 GCA_036397795.1 Candidatus Saccharimonadales bacterium | reverse complement strand
GTATTCCCGGTTCGTGGTCAGTTGGGCCTTGGATCAAACCCTGGAAATGCCCTTTGTGCTGGATGCCGTTGACCGGGCCTTAGGGCAAGCCAGCCCGGAGATCATCAATAGCGATCAGGGCAGCCATTTCACCAGCCCCCAATATCTTGACCGTTTCCTGGCTATCGGCTCTCAAATCAGTATGGATGGGCGGGGCCGAGCCATGGACAACATTTTTACCGAACGCTTGTGGCGCAGTGTCAAATACGAGGAGGTGTACTTGAGCGACTATGAAAACCCAAGACAGGCGCGGCACGGTTTAACCGCTTACTTTCAGCTTTACAATTATGAGCGCCCCCATCAAGCCTTGGATTATTTGACCCCAGCCGACCTGTACTTGACCCGGATGAACTTGTTAACCAACGCAATAAACATCAACGAACGAACCGAACAAACGTTAACGAACGATAAATCACTGATATGATGTCCATAATCTTAAAGAAAGGAACCGGACATTAATTTACTTAGTGTGTGTTTTGACAAAAGGGTCCACTTTACACATCGTCTAAGTTTTTCAGGTAATGCATTATGCTGCGAGACAAAATTTTCAACCTGGTCCTCATTTTGCCAATTTAAGTCATAAACATTGACCCCATCCCAGGTAGTATCAGAACCAATCTCCGATACAATTTCATCAGCAAAATCTGTACAGTCGGAATAATTTTCATCTTCTTCACGGCAATGACCAGATGGATCAATATAGTTCAGCGGATTATTCATCACATACGCATACCGATTAAAACCCTGCCCACTCCCCGGCTCCGGCACCACCGTATCTGGCGAGACAAACCGCCCCAACCGCGCCGAATAATACCGCGCATTATAATCCATCAAGCCAAAGCCGGCCTCGTTGCGTTGGCCGGTGAAGGTGAAGTCGGTCGGGGTGGCGCCGTTGGTCCAGCGTTCCTCGCCGTAGGGCAGGTAGCGCACTTCGGAGACAATATTGCCAGTATCACCGGTTGTTAAGGAGGTGCTGCCCAGGTGATCGCCGTTGAGATAGTATAGCGCATCCCCGCGTCGCATGGCAACCCGGCTGCCACCGTGGGTGTAGTACTTGGTCACGCTCTTGACGGCGATCAGGCTGGCCTGCTCGACGGGCGGTTATTGAGGTTAACAAGTAAAGAGTATATTTTGACACCCGTTCGAAAATGGGTATAGTTCTCGTACTAAACTCCAAGAGGGTGTGCGATGAGTATTACTGACCTGGTTAAATCCGCTCAATTTATGGTTGATGCCGACGGGACGAAAAAGGCCGTGGTATTGGATATGGCTGTCTGGGAGGAACTGCTAACCTTGCTGGACGACTTAAGTGATACCACTGAGGCTGCAGCAGCTTATGAGGAATACCGGCACGATCCTTCGACCGCCCGACCCTGGGCTGAGGTAGAAGCCGAGTTGCTGGCTGAGGAAGCCCAGGATGGGTGAGCCAGACCCAACCTGGCAGGTCCTTATTCAGCGTCGAGCCGAAAAAGCGTTACGGCGGCTCGACAAACCCCTCCGCCGACGGATAGGCGAGGCTATCAACCAGTTGGTCCACAATCCTCGACCGGCGGGCTGCAAAAAGTTGACCGGTTACGACAATCTGTACCGCCTGCGGGTAGGCAATTGGCGAATTTCCTACGCCCTTGAGGAAGACAAGCTGATTGTGTTGGTCGTGGAAATTGCCCCTCGAGGTCAGGCTTACCGTCATTTGTAGGCACTTTTGTAAGACTTGACCTCTCCCCGTGCCGTCCATCAAGCACTATTCGTTATTCACTTTATTTGGTCACGCCGTGGACGGTCGTTGGCTGGGACACTAGCCAATTGGCCGTGGTGTTGCTGACGTTGTCGGTGGCCTTGATGCGGAAGGTGTAGGTATTAGTCCAGGGCGCCGACAAAGGTGGCGCCGGTGACATCCACCGCGGTCAGCCAGCCGGTCCAAGCGCCGTTGTTTTCGCTGACCTGGACGTCGTAGTGGTGGATGCCGGATAGGTCGTCCTGGCCTGACCAGGCCACCGATCATGCCGATATCGTGGCCATCAGCGTCCGCCGAGCGTTAAAACGCCCGGCTAACGGAAGTCGAAGCCCGCTAAAGCAGGCTAAATGACGCTTTTGAGCTGCTTTGAAGCGGCTTTCACCTCACTTAGCCGGGGGCTTGTAGCCCTCGGCGGCGGTGGGTGACCTGATGACCGGGTTATTTTTTAAACTTCGTTAACGCTCGGCGGACTGGGTCAGCCAAGGTAACTTGGGACGAAAAACAGATTGGTGATGGTTACCCACTCTATCCAACCTTAGACACGATAGACAGGCTGAACCGGATTGAAACAGCTAACCATCCTGAAATTCCTGTCCAGGCTGGCTATTTTTCCTGCCTTGGTTTAGACAAAAATTAACTGTTACGTCAAGCAAACCGACTTCTCTTAGTGTCGGCCAGCAAAATGAAGCTAGTTGGACCTTGGCGTAGGTCAGATCAGGGATAATAAATGACAACTCCACGCGAGTATCGGGCTAAACCTGTCAGAGCCTTGGCAGACCTGACTATGATTTCTACTGTTTTTCATAAACTGTCTTTCCCGCGTTTATCGGCAGGTCGTGAATTTAACATATCTCTTTCCGTTTCAGTAAGTTTCCACCAAATTGAATCCATTACATCTAAGTATATGTCTTCTTCAACATTATCCATTCCACCATGTTTTTCACGCAGAATCAATACTTGATGTTCAAGCTCCAAATATAACTTAAGTAATCTATCTAGTTGAGACATTAGTCGCTCCACAATGGTCTCGTTTCCCCGAGTAATTTTTGATATTCTTCAGAGCTCATTTCTCTACTTGGCTCGATAAAACCATGACCAGTAGGGTTATTAGGATCTGGTCGGTATTGTAACCCATCTGAAAGGCAACTAGATTCTATACAGAAAACTGGATCCTTTCCTGTGCCTCCAAATTCAGGTGGTCTACGGTGAGGCGGAAGGTTGTGCGGGCTATTGGGTGATACTGACATTCCCCCAGTGTTTGGTCTGACCATTCCATTCTCAACGGGAATATCCTGTGGCCTTACACCTAGAGTTCTACCGCTAGAACCAACTTCTGGCAAGCCATCATTTGCCTTTTTCATTGAACGATATAACAAATCATCGGTTGCCTCTTCAATGACTTCCTCCCCTAAATTACTTAACGCTTTACCGGCTCCTTTCGAAACTGCACTCAATGGAGCCGGAGACCCTATATCTGTTAACGCATTCTCCACCCATTCTTCCGGAGTTGGTCCTACAATTGCATCTTGTTCTGCGTCATAACCACCTCCAATCGTTACACTACCAACAAACCCTCCCGCTTTCTTTGCCCAATTAGGCCAGCCAGAGACATCAATCTTCACTGTACAGACAAGACAATGGCGAGGCTCCCAGCCATGTCCACTCGGATCAGTGTACTTGAGTGGGTTGTTGCGAACATAAGCATATCGATTCCACCCCTGCGACCCGCTCGGCTCCGGCACCACCGTATCCGGTGACACAAACCGCCCCACCCTCGGATTATAATACCTTGCATTATAATCCATCAAGCCAAAGCCGGCCTCATTGCGCTGACCAGTGAAGGTGAAGTCGGTCGGAGTGGCGCCGCTGGCCCAGCGCTCTTCGCCGTAGGGCAGGTAGCGCACTTCGGAGACGATATTGCCGGTTTCGTCGGTTGTTAAGGAGGTGGACCCCAAATGGTCCCCACTCAAATAGTATAGCGCATCACCCCGTCGCATGGCAACCCGGCTGCCGCCGTGGGTGTAGTACTTCGTCACGCCGTGAACGGTCGTTGGCTGGGATACTTGCCAATTGGCAGTGGTATTGCTGACGTTGTCGGTGGCCTTGATGCGGAAGGTGTAGGTATAGTCCAGGGCGCCGACAAAGGTCGCGCCGGTATAATCCACGGCGGTTAGCCAGTCATCCCAATCGCCGCCGTTTTCTCGGACCTGGATGTCGTAGTGGCGGATGCCG
>DASWIF010000075.1 GCA_036397795.1 Candidatus Saccharimonadales bacterium | reverse complement strand
AACTTATTAGGATCGGATCCTTTGCAGTTGGCTTGATTTTGCCAATCTAAGTCTTCGGCTGATAAAAGCTCGCTTAGTTCACTCAACATAAAAATAGCCTATTTACGTTCAATTATAAATTAATCCGAACGACTCACAAGTATTTGCCGATTACTCATCGTGCTCCGGCAGATTAAGCTCACGTCGAATCCGTCTTCTTTCTCGGGGGGTCGCGCCACCCCATATCCCTTCTGTTTGATCAGTTATAACCGCATCGAGCAAGCACTCCGGCCGGACAACACAGACTAGGCATATCGATTTTGCAACATTAACTGCCGCTTTGTCGCCTTCTGCCGGGAAGAATATGTCAGGATCCATCGACCTGCACTCGGCCCGGCTGCGCCACTCTAGTTCTGAGTCGCCGATTATATCACTTAGATTAGTCATCAGTGTCAAGCGCTAAGGAACTTTTTGGTCTTTACTTTGGTGGGCGCTGAGGGACTCGAACCCCCGACCCTCTCGGTGTAAACGAGATGCTCTAGCCAACTGAGCTAAGCGCCCTCATCCAAAAACTTTACCCTAAACAGATTGTAATACATCTTTCCGTCTTGGGCGAGACAGGACAGCGCTCCGGCTAAAACCGCGGGGCTAACCTCCCCGCTCTTTCGCCGGCTAGCGAATCGCTTGAGCTGGAGGTTCAAGCTGTACTAACCAAAGTAAAGCTCAGACAACTAATGTTTGTGCGTTCTTCAGAGGGTCCCCGCATAGTGGGGCGGATAGAACGCTCAAACAAAGAGGAGAAGCATCCTAGACCTTGCCTAAAAGAAAACAACCCCCTGGATAGTTTTATTTCCAGCAAGGTTGTAGATTGCTTCGACGTGGTGGGCGAGAGAGGACTTGAACCTCCACGGCCCTTATAGGCCACTAGCCCCTCAAGCTAGCGCGTCTACCGATTCCGCCACTCGCCCATATCTCTAAGCGCACCTATTGTAGCCACATTTAGCGATAAAACTCAATTTGCATTTCTCAGCAGAATAAACAGCCCAAGCACCAAAATAGCCGGCCAGAGAATATAAACCTGAAACGAATAAACCCACTTATTGGGCCTCAGCAGGCTATCGACAAACCGGTTCTGGTGCGGATGATAATGCTGTCGATAGCGTTTCCAGATAACTTTATGTTCCAACTCGATTAAAAGCGAGATCAATACCAGGCCGGTGCCAGCCAGTGTTATTAACAAGTCAATATCGTCCATGCGGTCTTAGGTTCTTGGCATGTGATCAGACAAATGTTCCATCGAATATTCTTTGCGCAGGATTAAGGTTAAGTCTTCCCGCCTGACGTCGATTTTTACGCCTGGATTCATCGTGCCATAAGGATCAAATATTGATTTAATCTTTTTGAATAATTCATAAACTTCGGCGCCATACAGCTTCGGCAGATAAGGAGCCCTCAGCCGGCCGTCGTTGTGTTCGCCGGCGGTGCTGCCGCCCAGGCTGATAACTAAGTTGTAGTAGTCATCCATGATTTTAAATAGTCTTTGCCTATCTACGACAGACGACAAGTCCAAAAACGGTTGCATGTGCAAATTTGCGTCGCCGGCATGGCCCCATACCGCAGCTTCTAATTTGTGATCGGCAAAAATTTTGTAGATGCCGTTGATGTACTCCGAGAACTTTGCCTGCGGGACAACCCCGTCTTCAATAATCGGCAAGGCTTTTTTGCGGCCTTCGACGTGCCAGATAACCGCCGCCGCGCTGTGCCTGATTTTCCAGAGCATCTCCCGCTCGTGCTCGTCTTTGGCCAAACTAAACTCTGTCGCCAAGCCTTCCAGCAATTTTTTGACTCGTTTGACGGCTCTTTTTTGCTTCCGCTCGTTTACGTCGTCAAATTCAATCAATAATACAAAGCCTGGATATGGTTGTTCGATCAAACCCTTTAGTTGGCGGGGGTTATGCCGGCCGACAAACTCCAGCAGGTGTTTATCGACAATTTCGAGCGCGCTAGGCTTGAGCGGCAAAATATTGCTAACGGCGGTCTTGGCTTTTTCAATATCGTCGAAGTGAGCCGAAATTAAAGACGTATTAGGATTAAACGGCTCGGTATCAAGCGTTACCTGTGTAACCACGCCGAGCGTACCCTGCGAGCCGACTAGCAACGGTGTCAAGTCAAAACTGCCGTCCTTGCGCTTAACGTCTTTGACGGCATAACCGGAAGAGTTCTTACTGACCTCAAAATTGATCGACTGGATTAAGTCCCAATTATCCATAATCAGCGCGTCCAGCTGACGGTAGACCTCGCCTTCGAAGGTCGTCTGGCCCTTTTTTTTACTGAGTTCACGCTTAGTCAATCTGAGGGTGTGGACTAGTTCGCCGTTAGCCAGTACCACGTCTAGCTCGCGGACAAAATTACGGGTGGCGCCGTATTTGACGGTTTTTTCACCGGCAGCATTGTTTGCCACCGCGCCGCCTATGGTTGAAAAATCAATCGACGATGGATAAGGCGGTAAAAATCGGCCGTGGGTATGGAGCGTCGTTTGCAAGACCTTATAAATTATGCCGGGTTGAACGCGGGCTATCCCCTTGCCCGTATCCAGCTCAAGCAGTTTGTTCATGTGGGCGGGAAAAACCAAAATAATGCCATTGCCAATCGCCGCTCCGGCCTGATCACTGCCTTTACCCCGGGCTGTAATAGACAGCAATTTGCCGCGTTCAGCCAGTTGCCAGCTAAATCGGGCAACTTTTCTGACGTCGCTGGTGTTTCTGGGATAGACCACGATCTGCGGCTCAACGGCAAAAACACCCCCGTCCGTTGAAAAAAACCGCCGGGCTGACTCGGAAGTTATAACTTCACCTAGAAGATGTTCTTGCAGATAGTGTGCAACTTTACTCATAAATAAATACGGCAGTATCTAGATTACCACTAACATTATCATAACAAGAGACGTCCGCGGGAAAAACTAATTGTTTGCTGTCAGCGAAGCTAAGATTTTTAGCTTTTCATCGACACTCAAATCGGCGTTATTTACCCGTAAGCTGCGGTCGATCAGATTCTGAGCGGTCAAGCCGATGCCGCCGCTGCGCCGAACATAATAATCCCACAGCCAAAGATCGCGCTGACGAATCTGATCGAGACTCAACCAGTCTTCCACCGTGCTGATTTGCTCAATCGCCAAACTAGGCCGACCAAGCTCGAGGATAGCCTTAAAGCCAGCCATTCTAACCAGCGTCATTTCCTTGATCAAATCCGATAAATCCTTTTGCAAACCGCTACCGCTGTCTGATTCGACGGTTACCGCGCTCGGCTCAACTGGATCTTGCGCATCTAAGCCGTCTTTTACCTGGCTGTCTAAGACCGCCTCGAGTCGGTTAATCCGATCCTGCAAGGCAGAAACGGCATCAAGATAGGGGTCTAGACTAACCTCCGCCTCGCCATTGGCCGCATCCAGCCAAGCCGAATCAGCCAGCAACAGCGCTTTATAAGTCAGTCTTTCATAGTGTTGGTTCGTCCCTTCGTTCGCCAGGTTAGTTTTAAGTTTTAGTTTATATAGCTTGGTGGCTATCCAGCCAGCTTTACGCTCTATACCTCTGTCACGCCCTAGTTCCAAACTAGCGGCATCGTCTAGGCTCCCATAAACCCCTTCGATAGTGCCCAAGATGGCATATTCATCAGCTACGGCACGCGTGGTGGCCGCAATTATTTGCACCGCTTCGTCCGAGCCGATTTGATCTGATCGCCTCAAATCGGAAATTAGGTTATGCAGCGCCTCGGCTCTAACCTCAAAGCTCACTTGGGGTTCATTCGTGGCCAGCGAGGCAATTTTTTTGGCGATTTCTTGGTCCTTTGTCAGCCCTAGCCAGTCATTGAACTTCTGCCGGCGTTCAACTTGGTCTGGGGTCGCGCTAATATTTTTAAAAGTATGCCAGCTCCGGCGATTGGATGGCCCCGCCCAGCTGGCAAAAACGTAGTCGATTTGTCTTTTAGTGTCGGGGTCATGAATCGAATCAATTTGTTTTTCCAGCCAATCCACTTGGGTCTGGGCGAGCGCGCCGTTACGCAAAACACAGGAAATCAAAGCTACTCGAGCATCGTCGATTCTCCGTTGCAAAGCCGCAACTTCCGGCCGGCTAGAAAGATTAATGCCAATAAAGTTCGCCGGTCCGTCTTCCTGGTTGGTCATACGATAATTATCGACTACCGCCAGCAGCGTCATCGCGTCGGTCACAGCCCGGCTGGGCGCTGGGTAGGTTTCTCTATGTATGCGCGACAATTCTTCGGACCGAACGACTATTACCTTGGCAAAATAGGCCAATCGACTCAGGTTATCGATAACTGTTTCTTGGTTGTCCGATGTAATCGCGTTGGCCTCACGAAGTAATTCGCATTGATTTTCATCCCGCTTAACCCGCTCGAACAGGCTCTGGGTGACTTTTCCCGGTTCAATTAAGGCTAAGGCGACGGCTGTAAGTTCAAAGATTTCCGGCGTGACATCGGCCCTTCCGGTCTCAATATAATGCAACTTGACCAGTTCTTGGATTTTTTCCGTGTGCTGGCCGCCAGTTATGTCGTTAAGGGTTACCAATTGCTCAAAAAAAGCTATTCGCTTCTCAGTAGAAAGCTTGGTCGAGCCCGGATTGAGTTCTTTCTCTAAGGGTTGGATAATTTGGTTGTAAATACTCGCGGCGAAGTCGGTTTCTCCCAGTTCAAATATTTCCGTTTGTGCCTCCGACTCATCAACTAATTCTTCGCCGGTTCTCGAGTAATCTTGGTTAGCTTCATTGCCATTTCCAAGCTCGAATACAATTTCGTCACCGCCATTAGCTCTCGCGTCAATAGGAAGATCATGCGACCATTCACTTGTTGTCATCACGTCTCCTAAGTTGTTTACTAAAAACTTTAGGTTTATTTTATCACTTTACTTCGGTAAAAGCAATACAACTAGGCCTGGGGGATGACAGCGCTCCGGCTAAAACCGCGGAGCTAACCTTCCCGCTCTTTCGCCCGCTAGCGAATCGCTTGAGCTAGGGGTTCAAGCTGTACTAACCAAAGTAAAGCTCAGACAATTAATGTTTGTGCGTTCTTCAGAGGGTCCCCGCATAGTGGGGCGGATAGAACGCTCAAACAAAGAGGAGAAGCATCGTAGACCTTGCCTAAAAGAAAACAACCCCCTGGATAGTTTTATTTCCAGCAAGGTTGTAGATTGCTTCGACATGGTGGGCCTAAACAGGACAGAACGCAAACCAATGCAACGCCAAGCTGCTGGGGCTAGACGGTGCTACTTCACTGCCCGTGGTGCGCCCGGACAATCGACAGCCGCCAAGTCGCCCTAGTCATCCATCTGTCGGGGCCGGGTCGTCGATCCGGCCCCGATCGCCGTGAATGCCCAGCATGAGCTCCGGTTCGATTTCACGTATCCCGGGTCCATACGCTTGACCCATTCTTGGCGCATCAATCTTGAGATCAATCCACCTACACATCTCTTCCCACAAGGTGGTCGGATCATCGGGATCTAGAACCTGCCAAAGTTGTTCGCAGAGGCCTCGAAGCATTTCCAATACTGTGGGTGTGTCGGCTACTGTCACCAGCTGGTACAGCAGACGCAGGACTTCATCTCGCGCTTGCTTGTGACGAGTTGGTAGTGCCGTCATCAATAGTTTCCAATTACCTGGTGACAACATTGTCTCACATGTTCGGTCCACCATACAGAAGTGCGGGTTTTGACTCTTCTCTCACGTTGAAGTTGGCGCTAAACAAGAATCGCAATCGTACTATTCTTGTCTGCGACGTGCCATGGTGTTCCCCTTTCGCCCGACAAGGTCTGGGTGCTAACTGGTTCGATTCGCTATCACTTATCCAGTGGCTGAGCATCTCTGTCGTAGAACCTTCGGAACCGACTCTTGGTTGATGCTTCTCGGACCAACTTGTCAACAAAGGCCTGAGTATAGAGGTAATCGCGGTGTGGCCTGTCATAGATGCAGTACTTCTGCTCTGTCCGTTCGGGATGTCTAGCGCCACTGGGAGGTCGGCACTCAAGCTTCCGCCAGCCATCAACGAAGTGCTGCATGTTGAATCGGAACGGAAGGCGGGACTGGACAGCCGCGACCACCTGGCTCGGCCTCAACAGGTCGGCACTAACGACTGGTCTGACCTGCTCACGGACGATGACTCGGCCGGCTCGGCCAAGTTGGGAGAGGGTTTGGCGTTCCTCCTCGCTGAGGTCACTCTCTCTGACAAATGTGAGAGCTCGGTCGGCTTCGGCCTTCGGGCCGAGCTTGGGAACGAGGTGGAGACGGAACTCGTAACGGTTGTCGTTGATGACGCTCGCATCGAGGTCCTGCTCGAAGCGGGCAATGAAGTCGCGAGCTGAGCGCGGCAGACCGTCGCGCAGATTAAGGCTGGCTGACTCGCTGAGACCCGTGATCGTGCCCACGAGGATCGGGAACCGCAGTCGGTCCCCGAGTGAGTACTTCAGCCCGAACGTC
Organism: Candidatus Saccharimonadales bacterium; assembly: GCA_036397795.1. Classification (NCBI taxonomy): domain Bacteria; phylum Candidatus Saccharimonadota; class Candidatus Saccharimonadia; order Saccharimonadales (SeqCode); species Saccharimonadales bacterium (SeqCode). Next base: position 3,284 of record DASWIF010000075.1, on the reverse strand, counting down.
TCAACCAGCTCGTTCTCGAAGTTGATGAGCAAGGCCTGGGCATAGCCACTCGCCACCATAGCGATCGTTTCTTCGTACCGGTGCTCGATCTTGTTTCTCAGCCCGATGGTGAACTCGAGGTTCTTGTTGATCGGGCCGCCCTGCGGATAGCGGACGCTGACACACTTCTGCAGGTCCCAGGTCTTAGGTTCGCCGTCGACACGGTCGAACCAACCGTTGGGGAGACGGTAGCGATAGTCGATGTGGTCCCGGTGGAACCGCGCCTGGAGCAGATACAGCCAGGCGATGTGCATGTGAATGAAGAATCCCTCTAGGCGTCGCGCCTGAGCTGGTTGGTTGTAGAGGTCCACAGCGAGCAACGCTTCATCGACCGCACCCTCAAGCATCGTCCGCCAACGAGCCTTCATGACCCCATCATCTCAATCAGTCATCGTGACGGCAAGCAAGAGCACCATGCGTGGCCGCTGGCGCGCGCGTCTACAACGTATCGTAGGCCCCCAAGTCCCCCGCCTCGAGTAGGAGCACGACACGAAGCGTTGTCATCGGCACCACATTCCGGTCGTCTCGGCGCACGGACCTCTGTTGATCCGTAGTCGATTCGACAACACGTAGGCACACAGGACGCGAACCGTCCCAACAGGGGTCCCGCAGCATCGTTCGGCTCTGGCTGTCAAATGAACCGAGACGCCGGCTGGGACGTCTCGACCTCTGGTGAATCTGGCAATATCTTCCTGTTTGGTGGGCGAGAGAGGACTTGAACCTCCACGGACAAATTGTCCACTAGCTCCTGAAGCTAGCGCGTCTACCGATTCCGCCACTCGCCCACGTGCCCCAGCTATTTTAGCCGCCAGTCCGGTTAAATCAACCATCCTTCATAACGGTTTTGGCAAATCCGCTTTCAGAACCGTCCAATGATGGATATCAAAAAACCGATCAACCGGATTGGCTAAACGCTGAGCCATAAATCCATCAACCACACTCAATTGCGCGTACTGGAAAACCGGCCGGTAGATTGCCATAGCCGGGACATCCGCCCGCCACTGTTTAACAAACGACTCGTACTTGGCTCTTCTAAGCGACAGGTTGCGGCGGGTTCGGCCGGCCTCCAGAGCAGCATCAACCAATGCGTTTTTATATTCCGATAAGTTAAAGCCGCCCACCCTGGCTTCGCTGCTGTGCCAATAGACAAAGACATCCGAGTCTACACCTTGGTCGATTCCGAATAATAATAGTTCATAGGAGTGAGGCAATATCCAATCCTGCTGAAGGTTAGCCGAGCTGACGAACTCCAGTTTAAGCAAGATGCCGGCTTCCCGCCACTGGCGTTGAATTTCTTCTGCCACCAACGGATATTCATCGCTGTTTTGAGTCACTAATGTCAGCTCCAGCTGCTGGCCGCTTTTATTGCGGCGGATACCGTCCGTTTCCAGCCGCCAACCCAGACCCTCGAGCAGTTTTGCGGCTGATTTGGGATTAAATCCGACCTGGGTCAGTTCCGGACTATAGCCCAACTGCCCTGGCAGCACCGGCGCGTTTGACAAGGAATAAGCTCCGCCTAACTTTTCAAAAATGGCCTTGGTATCAGTCAGCTGGGTCAAGGCTTTCCGAAAATCTCGGCGCTTAAACTCACCGCGGCTGTTATTGTAAAAAAGCATGACGTTATTGAACAGCGGAGGCGTTGCCAGTTTAAAGCGGTCTTGGCCGGTTAATCGACTAACATCATCAAGCCCGAGATTAGCAGCACCGGCAACATCACCGTCGTTAAAGGCCGCCACCAACTGCTCATAATCGGCATATGTTTGGATAATAACTTCCTCTAGTTTTGGCCGGCCAAGATAATAACTTTCGTGTCTGGTTAGCCGTACTTGGCCCAGCTCATCTTCTAGCGACACGCTAGAAAACACAAACGGTCCGCTGCCTACGCGCGGCTGCAAATTAAACGGATGAGTTCGCAGTTCCCGCGGCTCGATTTCATTTAAAACATGGCTGGGCAAAAGGCCGAGATGGGTCAGAGAGTGAATAAACGGGGTAAAGGCATTAGGCAAGGTAAACGTCACAGTCAGCGCGTCCACTGCTCTAACCTCAATACCGCGCCAACTTTGATTAAGCGGCGATTGAGTATCAGGGTGTTGAATAGCCTCAACTGTAAAGACAACATCCTGGCTGGTAATGGGCAGGCCGTCGTGCCAAAACAAGTTTGGTCTGAGATTGATAGTGTAAACAGTTTGATCGCTGTTTACCTTCCAGTTTTCAGCCAGGGCGTTGACAACATTGGTCTGCTCGTCATATCTGAGCAACGGTTCAAACACCAACGTCGCGATGCTTCTTTCCGGAGAGGTGGTCGCAAAAATCGGGTTAAGATTAGCGATTTTGCCGACAAGTCCTTCGGTATAGGTTCCGCCCTCTATCGAAGTCTGTTGCTTGTAAAAATTAGCCAGCGACTTGGTTTGAGCAAATACTCCTAACATCAACAAACCGATTAAAATCAACCAAGCCAAAACAAACCGTCTAACATCAATGAACTTCTGCCAGCGACGGACGACATGCTTATCCAGCTGCTGGGCCGCCTGAGTCTGAGCCTCGGCTACAGATTTTTGCGTCGTTCTGAGGCGACGCCGAAAGCGCAGCCGCGTAGTTTTTTTTATCATCAAGTTTAAGAGATAATGCTCAGCACAATCGACAGTACAAAGACGACGGCCAGCAAAATGGTGAACTGATGGATGGATTTATCAATACCGCGACGCTCGGTATGAAGCTCGCTCGAACCCCCAAAGCCGGCGCCCAAGCTCGCGCCGCGCGATTGAATCAAAATGAATAAAATCAGCAATCCGCCAGAAATCAGCGATAAGACTTGCAGAAACAAAATCACTAGCGATCCTCCAACAGTGTTGTCAGCGAATAGTTTACCAAGCCTATTACCAGTCCAGCAAGTACGGCGCCGCCAAAACTAGTTACTTGAAGCGGGCCATAAAAATAACTGGTTAACCAAACTGCCGCACCGTTAATAACAATCATGAACAGACCCAACGACAACAAAACCGCCGGCAACGTCAGCAATATCAGCAGCGGCTTAACTAGGGCGTTGACGATTGACAGAATTAATCCCGCCCAAACAATTGTGCTGAGCCGCTCGTCGAATGACACCGTGTCGAATAAGCGCTGCGCAATCCATAAACCAAGTCCGTTAACGAACCAACGGAGTAAAAACTTATAAAGTTGGGCGTTCATAACTTAAGCTTGATTATATCACTCCGAAGCTGGTTACTGCTGCCTGGTCGAACGAA
>DASWIF010000074.1 GCA_036397795.1 Candidatus Saccharimonadales bacterium | reverse complement strand
CTTTGACGGCCTTTCGTAAACTTGTCAAGGTATAGCCTTCCGGCATATCAGGCTCAATCACGCTGACCGGTACCGTTTGCCCGACCTCTATATCGTTGTTACCAAAGCCGATTTCCCGCCGGACAACCAAACCGACGCCATGCAGTCCTAAGTCGACCCATATCTCATGCTTTTTCACTGAAGTAATCTTGGCTTCAATTACGTCGCCGGGGACTAAAACGCTAACTTCATTGCTCTCGAGCAACGTGTCCATCGTAACGGCTGGGGTTTTGGTCGTTGTTTTAATCGCCATAGTTTAATCAATCACTCCTTAGTTCGTACGCTCTGTGGCCACGGCCGGCCATTCAAGATCGCGCTCTCAGGCACTATCGGCCTCAAGCGACGATTTGAAAGCCAAACCACCGACTATAGATTACCTTTATCCTACTAGATGTGACTACAGATGTAAAGAGGGGCTAGAGCGAGCTGTTTCGGAGTTGGGTTTTGGACTCGCGGAGCTTGAGTGAACCATAACTGACGGCGGCGATACCAATAGCGGCCAATAGGACCGATTCCGGGCCGGTATTGGGCAAATCTTCGTCCTGGACGGTACCGTTGTTAGAATTGGCGGCTTGCTCATCCTCCGGCGGCTCGTCAGCGGCCGTCTGATCGTCGCTAGTGGTGGTTTGAGCGATCTCGCTGATGTCATCCGTTTCAACCACACCAGTGTCGTCATCAGCCGAGCGGACCGTCAGTATAATCAAAGCTCCGACAATCGCCAAGGCGATGATAAACAACACGAAACCACTAAATCTTGATAGCGTAGAGCGGGCATTGTCCATTAAATTTTTTCACCTTCTCCCACCCATTATTAGTGATATTCTAGCATATTTACATGATATGTCTATGCCGGCTGTCAGTTGTGCTATGCTTGAGGCTAAGATGTATATCGGTGTCGATATTGGCGGGACGAAAACTCTGATTGCCCTGCTCAATCAAGAGGGAGAGATCGTCAAACGAGAAAAATACCCGACGAAAGAAAAATTCAAAGACTTCGCCGCTGATTTAGTCGAGACGCTGCGGCAGGATTTTATGTCAGACGAGGTTAAGGGTATCGGTATCGCGGCGCCCGGCCAAGTTGATTATCGGACCGGTGACGGTATCATTTTTGGTAATCTGTCCTGGCATAACGTTCCGTTGACTAAAACGGTCAAAGCCGCTTTTGATCTGCCGGTACTAGTCGACAATGACGCTAATCTGGCCGGTCTAGCCGAAGCGCGGCGTCTTAAGCCCCCGGCGGCCAGCGTCGTCTACGTTACCATCAGCACCGGTATCGGTACCGGTGTCATCATCGATAATAGGATTGATCCGCACTTTGCCCGTAGCGAGGGCGGCTATATGCATTTTGAACAAAACGGCAGACTCCTGCCCTGGGAAGATATCGCCTCTGGCCGGGTACTAAAGCAAAAATATGGCAAATACGCCCGGGAGCTAGAAGACGAGGCCGCCTGGAAAGAAGTTGCCTTTAATATTGCCTTGGGGCTTAGCAATATCTCCGCATTGATGGTACCAGAGGTCATAATTATCGGGGGCAGTATTGGTGAGTATCTGCCAAAATATCACTCTCACCTAACTGACTCGATGCAAAAACTCAAAGAGAAGATGTTTGAACTGCCCCGAATCATTCAAGCGCGACACCCGCAAGAGGCCGTGGTCTACGGTTGTTGGGAACTATTGAAGGACGAACTCGATGGTTAAACGCTTATCAAACGACTACGCCCAGTTTAACTTCTCGGCGGCTAGCCAATTCAGCTGGTCACCTTCAACCAACACCATAAATTATCCGGTTTCAGCTCTTAGGTCCCAATCCGGCATGTGGTCGTTGCTCCATGAGCTCGGCCACGCCATACTCGGGCATACGGATTACGCAAGTGATCTTGAACTGTTAAAAATCGAGCGAGCCGCCTGGGACGAGGCACAAAAAATTGCGGCTAATTATGCTATTTTAATCGACTACGACCACGTCGAAAACTGTATGGATACCTATCGCGAGTGGCTGATTAAACGCAGTCGCTGTCCGGTTTGTTCTAACACATCGCTGCAACTTGATATTAATCACTACAGCTGTTTTAACTGCGGTAGCGAGTGGCGTGTACCTCGTTCTCAGGCCTGCCGGATCACCCGCCAGGCTATAAAAAACCCGTCAGACGCGTCCAGATCCTAAAAAACCAGGGCTCTGTGTCGTTATTATTGATCCGCCTCGAGCGGTGGCGTCAAGCAGCGCATCCGTCGCGGCTGAAAAATTATCAAAAAAACAGCCCCAATCAAGACGATGTGACTCCATCTTGACAGGGGTGTTCTTCGTGGGGCGCTTAGATAAGTTCTAAGCGGCCTTGCGGCGTCGAGAAATTCTGCCGCCTTTGCGGCCGGCTTCTCTAGCTAGCTCGCGGTTAGCGTAAAAACCGCCAGTCCGGCCGTTTTTGCCACCTTTGCGCCCGATTGCGGCGTAAAAGTCCGCGCCGTAGCGTTTTCGGTTTGTTAATGCGGCTTTTTGACCGCCTTTTTTAGTCCCAGCCATCATGGCTCCTAATTCTCCCACCCATGATGTTTTAAACTCCAGACCTCTGGATTGAGCCTAACATTAGCACTTCAAACCGCTCGTGTCAATATTTACAAATGGTTTTTTTCATTAAAAAGCTTGAAGATATTATTTAACATTTCGTTGGAGTTACAACTTGATTGACGTGACTTTTGGCCTACGAGTGGTCTTTGACGTATCTCTTGATGAACTTATACATCGGCGTTGGCCCCTGATTGACCGATGACCAAGTGAAGACTGCCAGGTCTTCAGTTCTGCCCGGTTTACCCAAAGCGTTGGCCGAGCCTGCGGCGCTCATGTAATAGTCCTGGCCTTCGATTGTTATGATCAAGTTAAGCATTTTACCGTGCCAAGTATCGGGATAACTGGTAAGGATACTGTTTACACCGAGGCTTTCCAGGATAAAGTGAGCCTCTTTGGACCGATAGATGTTAGTGATAGTATCAACCTCACAACCGGCCTGCGATAAATCGCCCAGTTGGCCGATTACTTCTGATCTTTTGTCAAACAGACCAGTCATGGCTATCTTTTTAAATTTATTAGGTCTCCCCCTATGATCACAGTTAGCCCGATCCAGTATCTCGGTGTATGGCTCTTCCCGGCCGGGTCCAAAGTAAATAGCGGCGTTAGCGTCTAAGAACACGAATCCGCCGTAATCTTTGACAGTTTTATCCTCTTTGCCGTGTACAGCTTGATCATCGATATAGCTGCTAACCAAGTCATAGACTTCCCGATTGTTTTTGATGACAACGGCTACGTCATACGCTTGATTATCAACCGATAGATTGGCGGAGGTAATAACCGCTAGATGTTCGTCGTCGCCAGCCCGCTCGATAGTAAACACTTTGGCGTGGTTATTACCGCGCTCGTTAAAACAGCTAGCCTGACAAAACGTCACCACTTCTTCGCCAGCTTTTTTATTAACTTTTTCCAACATCTTATGTGTTAGTCCGGACTGGCTATTATTCGGATTTACGGTGTTTGTCCCCTCGACAACCAGATTCTTGACCGTGACGCCTCGTTCAATAGCCTTATAGACCGATTCAATAGCTGCTTCGTCCTGAAAGATATAATATGATGCCCGAAATTCACCCTCCGCTAAATCTATAAAGTCAACAAATAGCGATTCCGCCGTAAAGTCGTAGCCGGGTCCTATTCGATAAATCTCATACTTAAGCGGACCTTTGTCGATCGCTATTTTCTCGGGGTCGAACTCACCGGAAAGTTCTTTAAGATTGAGTTTTAGTTCTGGCTGCCACGTCTCTGCCGCTACTTCAACTGATCGTTTTTCGGCTGCCTGGTCATAACCGTTTGGCGGAACTTTAGTAGGCTCGCCTGGCTCTAACTCAGGTCCAACTGCCACGCGACCAAGTGGTAAAACCGAGCTTAACCGTAGCTCGGTCTGTTCCGTCCCATCTGTTATCCACTCCCGGGGAGGTTCATATATGGCCGTCTCGGCTTCAGGACTTGCTCCATTGATCGCGCTGCCTGCCAGTAACAGAGCGGCGGCGGTTGTGTTTACTTTTGACATTCGACTCATAAAAATTAATAGTGCGACCCCGCGGTAGCGGCCGCACGACCTCACCTAATTTAATGCTTGGCCCCTAATATAAAAGATTTCTATATTTTTTCAAGACCACAAGCATTTTTGATAGACTTTATCGTCGCAAATGACACAGGGATTAAATGCTGTTATTAACGATGCCCTAAAGTATACTTTGAGCGGATGGAGGACGGCCGGAACCAAGGGAATTGGCAGTGGTTTTAAAAAACAGACGATGCTAAGCTC
>DASWIF010000073.1 GCA_036397795.1 Candidatus Saccharimonadales bacterium | reverse complement strand
TCCTGGTCGGCGCCTGGCTGATCTGGCGCTTGGCAATTAAGAAACAGCTTCACATTGATGGTGTCGGGTTCGCGATCCTGGGTCTCGCCAGTACAACACTGATTTCACTGCTTCTGGCCGCCAACTGGGTTGACCTGGTCGGATTCATGGTGGCGTCTTTTTACTGGATACGACTGGTGCTGTATTTGAGCTTGTTCAAGATTGCCTTTGACATCAAGCAGGAGTTTCTTCAAACCGACTTCAACAAGTTGTTGATTGGGGTCGGTGTGGCGTTCGCCGTTCTCGGCCTGATCCAGTTTGTATTGTTTCCCGATTTTTCCAAGTACGTCCAGCACGGCTGGGATCCGCACTACTACCGCGTACTCTCAACATTTTTCGACCCCAACTTCGCCGGATTGTTCTTAGTTTTCGGGTTTCTGATCGTTCTCGCTCGACTTTACTCTAACCAGTCCGATGTCGCTGAAGGTATGTCGGACAAGCCGCAAGTTCGATTTAGTACGTACGCGGCGCTCGGTGTTATCGGCCTGGCGCTGGTTCTCACCTTCTCGCGCAGCACTTATCTGGCCTTTGCCTTGGCTGTAGCTGTCTTTAGTTGGTTTTGTGACAAACGCCTACTGGTCGCGATGCTCGTTTTGGGGTTGGTTGTGTTTGCCGTCGTGCCGCGCGTCCGCGACCGGGTTGTGGGTGCGCTCGAAATTGACGAAACCGCCCAACTGCGGTTGGTCGATTACTCACGAACTTTTGAGATCATCCGCGACCATCCGTGGTTCGGGGTCGGTTACAACACCTTCCGATACGCCCAAGCCGACTACGGCTACTTCCGCGACCAGCGGGGGGTCAATCAATCTAGTGGCCACGCCGGCGCTGGCGCGGACAAGTCATTTCTTTTTATCTGGGCGACCGGGGGCATTTTCTCGCTGGTAAGTTTATTATGGATGTTGGGGAGGCTAGGGTATTTAGGTAACAAGAGTCGGCAGCCACAAAAAGCTTTGCTGTGGGCAGTTCTTACCGCAGTAATCGTTCACGCCCAGTTTGTGAATTCGTTGTTTTACTCACCGATCCTGGCCTGGCTGATGATTACTTACGGATTGCACAATGACTAAACTCACATTATTTTTGCTTTGCTTAACTATTGTACTCTCACCCCTTTACGTCGTCCGGTGGAGTTACTTCGGTCAGTTTCCGACCACACTACTTGAACTCCTGGTCTGGCTGACCACTGGGGCTTGGGTGATTTCCAAGTTGACTGTGCATGACTTAAACCTCAAATTAGACCAATCGCTGCGTTGGCCGGTTGTTATAATCACGACCGCAGTCTTGATATCAACCCTGATTGCCCAGGATCGCTGGGCTGCATTAGGAATCTTACGTGCCTATTTCCTGGAGCCGTTCGTAATTTACTTTATCGCCGTAGACTTGTTTTCTCGTCTTAAGCATTTTCAATTCTCAACTCTCAATTCTCAATTCTCAATTCCTCAACTAATCTGGCTCAGCTTGCTCACCGCCGGCATTTGGCTCAGTCTCCTCGGCATCACCCAGTTCCTCTTCCACTGGCCAGTCTTTACCGCCCATCAACTCG
>DASWIF010000072.1 GCA_036397795.1 Candidatus Saccharimonadales bacterium | reverse complement strand
GGATGACCAGGCTGAAGCCGTCTCTTCGCTGCCGGCGCATATTCCCGGCCCGGAAAAACTCGGTATCCGCATTGACGGCGCGGCCTACACGCCGATTTACAAATTCAATGGCGATATTCGGGAAGTGGATTATTTGCGCGCCGATCTGTCCAGCATCGCGTTTCAGCTCCGCCCGAGCACAACTTCACTTGTAATTGGAAGTGGCGGCGGACGCGACCTGCTGATGGCCAGACTCTTTGATCATCAGGTAACCGGCGTGGATATCAATCCAATTATTACCGATACCATCATGCGTGACGAGTTTCAAGACTACTCCGGCGGAATTTATACCGACCCAAGCGTTACCATTCATGTGGCTGAGGGTCGCAGCTTTGTCAGCCAAAGCCAAGAGAGCTTTGACGTTATTACCATTCCGTTGGTTGATACTTGGGCATCAACTATCAACGGTAACCTGGCATTGGTTGAAAGTTATCTCTACACGACCGAGGCTTTCGCGACCTACCTTGAGCGACTGACGCCAGATGGAATATTGAGCGTCTCACGTTGGGAACAAAGCGGCCCGCGGCTGCTCTCGCTTTTCTTAGATGCCGCGGAGCAGCTGGCAATTACTGAGCCGGAGAATAAAATTATGGTGATTGAAAACGATCCTCGAATTGGCGGACAGCTGCACAATGTGTTGATGAAACGCCAGGCCTTCACGCCGGATGAAATAACACAGGTCGAGGCTTTTGCCGAAGCCAATAATTTCAAAATTCTATACGCGCCAGATTCTGAACGCGGAACAGTCTATGATGACTACCTCCGAGCGCCCGACCGAGACGAGTTTGTTAGAACTTTTTCCAAAAACCTGCTGGCATCCACCGACGATCAGCCGTTCTTTTTCTTTCTCTTAAACTTCAAGCATTTCAATGGCCGCGAGATTGGCAGCTTTGACGGCGGCCTGCTGGCGGCGGCCATCGCCGTTTTTGCCTTTTCTGTTTTTACCATCGGCTTTCCCGGCTTAACATTTTCCGGCTACCGTCAACTGCGAGGGCATGGCAAAACATTCCTGCGCTACGCCGGTTATTTTGGCGGGCTTGGAATCGGATTTATTCTGATTGAGCTGGCGCTGATTCAAAAATTTGTCCTCTATCTTGAACACCCCATCTATTCCTATTCCGTGGTGCTGGCCGGGCTGCTGCTGTTTGCCGGATTCGGCAGCGTTATAAGCGCCCGGCTTAACCCCCTGCGCAATAAATCCATAATTCTGGTGGGCGTTGGCATTACCCTTGTTCAACTTTTCTACGCCCTGGGTTTATCGCCGTTAATCAGCGCGACTCTCGGCTGGTCAATTGCGTCTAAAATTACCATGGCCGCGCTGCTGACAATTCCATCGGCAATATTAATGGGCATGCTGCTGCCGCTCGGTTTCAAACGCCTGGAGCTGACCGGCCACCAGCAGCTCATCCCAATGTCCTGGGCCGTCAACGGAGCGGCGTCAGTCATGGGCAGCACGCTCGCAATAATTCTAGCCATTCAGTTTGGCTTTACGCGGGTACTGCTGATTGCGGCCGGTGTCTACCTGCTCGGCATACTCTGTTTAATCAGTGACCGGCGGCCAACGGTTATCGTTGACAATCAACTCTAAAATACGTATAGTAGCACTGTTTTAAAACCACGCCGGGGCAGAAGCAAATGGCACGTCCCGACAGAATGGGCGAGTGCTGGAACTGGTAGACAGACCGGACTTAAAATCCGTTGAGCGCAAGCTCGTGAGGGTTCGATTCCCTCCTCGCCCATTCTGTCTGGATGCTCGTAAACCCTTGTGGGCTTACCTCCAATAAAAACCCCCGCCAATGCGGGGGTTTTTATTGGCGAGCTAGAGCGAGTGAAGACGGGTAAAGCGCTTTGGCCAAGAATGACAGCGCTCGAACCCTAAGCACATTATTCTTCGAGCGGGGCTGGTTTAAAGTCAATCGAGTGGAGAAGTAAGCCGTACGGTTCTCGCCTTCTAGCCTGCCCAGCCTAATTTAAAAGGTGTCATAAGGTATAAGCCAGAAGCCGTTCCAAGAATTCCTCCCCTTGCTAAGGGGAGGATAGGTGGGGTGGAGCTAAGACACTCACCTATTTAAAAGGGGAGGATAGGTGGGGTTGAATTTTACAGACGCACCCCCGCCAGCCAGCGCCTGCCACCGTAGGCAATGGCGGGCTCGCCTCGCTAACCTTTACCACTTAAACGCAGGCTGGACTCCGCGGTCAATACCATTTATTTGCTGTTAAGCCGTCATGTTGCTAAACTACAAGTACCCATATGCCTAAACCCATTATTGCCGCTCACTTCCAAATCGCGCCCTGGGAGCAGCGCTACATTCAAAACGCTTTACCCAAAGCCAAACATGTGTTTGTACCGGGACGCCTCTCCCCTCGGCACTTGCCCAAGATCAAGCACATTAATGTTTTATCCAACTTTATCAATTCCCCGGCGGACAAAAATATTATTGACGGCCTGCCAAAGTTGGGTTTGATCACGACTCGCTCAACCGGCTTTGACCACATTGACATGGCCGCCGCCAAGGCTCGTAAAATTACGGTGTGTAATGTCCCTTTCTATGGCGAGAACACCGTTGCCGAACATACTCTGGCGATGTTACTAACACTTTCGCGCCGAATTATTGAGTGCGTCGAGCGAACCCGGCGGAGTAATTTTTCGCCCAAGGGTTTGACCGGCTTTGACCTGGCCGGAAAAACTATTGGCATTGTCGGCCTGGGCCACATTGGCAAACACGTAGTAATCATGGCCAAGGGTTTTGGCATGCAGGTAATTACTTTTGACGTTAAACAAGATAAAGCTTTTGCCAAAAAACACGGCGTCAGGTTTGTTTCGCTTAACACGCTGCTCAAAACCTCGGATGTTATTAGCTTGCACGCGCCGTATAACAAACACACGCATCACTTAATCAATGCTAAAAATCTCAAACTCATAAAAAAAGGCGCGATATTGCTTAACACCTCCCGCGGCGGCTTGGTTGAAACGGCGGCGCTATATACCGCGCTTGAATCCGGTCGGCTCGGTGGCGTGGGATTGGATGTACTGGAAGAAGAAAACGCCCTCGGCGAAGACCTGGCTCATTTGGAACACAACGGCAAAAACCACGAACTTTTAACCGCGCTAATCAGCAGCCGGCTGACCGACCATCCGCGCGCCATTGTCACGCCGCACAACGCGTTTAACACCCGGGAAGCGCTGGAGCGGATTTTAGAAACCACGGTTAAAAATATGACGGCTTGGACGCGGGGTAAACCGGTCAATGTGGTGGTCGTCAAAAAATAATCTTTTTCACAACGTCCGACAAAAGCGGGATGTTTTGCCAATCGCCTTGATCTGGCTCGGAGCCGCGATTGTATATATAGTCGCGCTTTTTCGTATTGGCGACTTGTCCTACGATGAAGCATTCAGTTTGCACTTCGCGAGTTTGCCGCTTGGACAGATGCTGGAACTGCTGCGTTTTGACATTCACCCGCCACTCTACTACGTTTTTTTGAATGGCTGGACCAAGCTCTTTGGCCTAACCGAACTGGCCGGACGAATACCGTCGGTTATATTCTCGCTTCTCAGCCTACCCATATTTTTCCA
>DASWIF010000071.1 GCA_036397795.1 Candidatus Saccharimonadales bacterium | reverse complement strand
GCGGACAAATATAGTAGTAACCACCCCCGTTACTTGATGGGTGTCGGCCATCCCGTGGATATGCGGTTCGCCATCGAGCACGGAATCGACCTGTTTGATTGTGTCCTCCCGACTCGTAACGGGAGGCATGGAACCGTGTGGATCGCTTGTGACGAGACGACCTGCCAGCTGCCGGAGGCAGCAGCTCCGTCGTCTCTCTTGGCGCAAGACGTTGTTGAGCATTCCAGTGCTCGTTCGGCGTACCAATCGTACGCCTCACTCCGCGCTTCACGCTCGCCTAGTCCTGCAACCAAGCGCAAGCGTCCACACCCCACACACGATATTCAGATTTCCCTCAGGAATGAGAGGTTCAAAGAAGATTTCGGGCCGCTGGATGAAGGCTGCGATTGCTATACCTGTAAGGGTCCCTATACCCGGGCCTATCTTCGTCATTTGATCAAAGCCAAAGAATCTCTTGGCGGGACACTACTGTCCATCCATAATCTTAGGTATCTACAAAGGATATGTGAGGAATATCAGAAATGAGCCAAAATCAAGGAATAATTGATTATCTGAAAAGGGAATATGAAGCTAAAACCATCTTTCTTTACGGCTCAAACGCCTCTGATAAAGCCACACCGGCCAGCGATTTCGATATAATCGTAATATCTGATACCGATAAACCAGGCGGGCGTGAGATTGTAGGGGGTAAGTATCTTGATATAACTGTAATCAATGAATTACCGGAAAATTATGTCATGCGCGGTCTTTACGCCCCATTTGATCCGTTAGTTGCTCTTTATGATGAAACGGATGAAGCACCTGAGGTGATTAAAGCCACTAAAGCCGCATATAAAGAAGGTCCTGAACCGCTAAGTAAATTTCAGCTCGATAACCGTAAAATCCGCCTAAAGAAAACGATTGAAAAATTGGAACATATCGAGAAGGAAGAGCTGGTTTTTTATTACGTCGGCCTAATATTCTCGGACATGTTGCTTCGTTATTGGTTTGAGCTTAAGCAACGTTGGCCGTAATCACCATATCAAGCGCTTGATACGATACAAAACGAAGACGGCGAGTACGCTACTTTACTCATCAAGGTTACTGAGACAGCCAACAGTGCAAAAAAGGTTAAACCTGTTTTAGACCAAATTTATAGCAAGTTATTTTCCTAACTGCGTATTTGCGAAAGCTATCAATAAATAATCCCCTCTTTAGGAGGGATACTTTATTGGTGGGCTCGGCAGGATTCGAACCTGCCACCTCCGCAACGTCAATGCGGCGCTCTAGCCAAATGAGCTACGAGCCCTCAACTAACAGGTTAAATAATAGAATACAGCAGTCAAATATACAAACTATCCATTTAATACTATCCACATCTGGATAGTTGATAGCTGTTAACCGGTTTTTTACTTATTCGGCTATAATAACTACCAAGATTGAGGTGGAAATCGTTAGAATGACAGGGGTTAACGTTAACGATCAACAATCAGCCATCAAGCGGATGCAAGATAATTTGCTGTGGTATGTCCGCTTGCGCTACGCGGTCTCTTTTTTGCTGTTAGGGGCCGGCATCGGCGCCACCTTACTTTTAGTCGGCTGGGACGCCGTAATCGTCAGGACACTGGCGCTGGGGGCCGTGGCTCTGACGGCCAACACGCTTATTTGGTGGGCTAGCACGCGCAAGAACTCTTCGTTGATTTATTATAAAACTTTGGCCGTGGTCCAATTCATGATGGATGTGTTAGTGGTATCATATCTGATCTACGCCCAAGGTAACGTCCAGCAGTACGCTACCATCTTATTTGCCATACCAATTGTGGCCAGCGGATTCTTGTTCGACCGGACGGTCACGATTATCAACGCGGCCTTGGTGTCAGCCGTGTTTAGCACGCTTATTATCTGGAACGAGTTCAACTTCCGGCCGATCGAGTTAGCAGCCAGTTTCAGCCCGGCTCCGGCGGCCTATGATTTTTTGGTGCCGATTGTCTTTTATAGCACGGCTTTTATGATATTGGCATTAATGGCCGAGCGAGTATCAGAGTTCAAGCGCAAGGCCGAAATCGGCTTAGCACAAGACGAGATAATATCGTTGGCAACTCATCAGTTACGTGTCCCGGCAACGGCGGTCAAGGGTTTTTTGGCGCTGTTACACCAAGCGGTAGCCGCCAAACTCGACGCTAAGCAGCGGAAACATCTGGAACTAGCGATCGACGAAAACAACCACCAGTTGCGCCTGGTGGATAATTTATTAAAGACGGCCGTCCTCGATGCCGATAAGATAGAATTATTTTTTGAACCGGCCAGCCTGCTCAGTGTGATCAGGCGAGTAGTCGCCGAGCAGCGCTACTTCGCGTCGTACAAAGAAGTCGACGTTCAGCTTACCGGCCGCGACATCAAAATAGATATGAACCAGGAAAGTTTACAGATCGTCTTTAGCAACTTGTTACACAATGCGCTCAAGTACTCCCCCTATAAATCGGTGGTCAGAATCCGGCTCAACGCCGACCAGGATTTGGTTCGGGTCTGTGTTCAAGACCAAGGGCCTGGCTTGACGCGTGAAGACAAAAAGCGGCTGTTTAAGCGGTTTAGCCGATCTAATCGGGACGAACAGGTTGGCGGGGCCGGTTTGGGGCTGTATATTGCCAATATGTTAGTCAAGAAGCATAATGGTTACATTGAGGTTTTATCCAAACCTAAGAAGGGTTCAGAGTTTTGCGTGACGCTACACAGACAAAACGGCGGTACTCATGAAGTTCTTGCTAGTTGAAGACTACCCCAGTATTCAGGATATCTATCGCGAAGTAATTGAGGATAATAATCACAAAGTAGATGTTGTTAGCGATGGCGAGGCGGCTCTAAAAAAACTCAAAGACAACACTTACGATCTGATTATTCTTGATATATTATTGCCCAAAGTCGACGGTTTGGAGTTTATGAAACGGCTGGTCGCTCGGCCCGGCGACCGGCCAAAGGTGTTGGCGCTGAGCGATTTTGACAAACCGGAACTGGTAAAAGAAATGAGACAGTTAGGCGTAGTCGATTATCTTATCAAGGTTAACTACACGCCCCACCAATTGGTTAAGCTATTAGAAATGTACGCCTCGGGAGAGTTGCCGGACGATACCGACGAACCAACATCCTAAAAAATTTGTTATAGTTAGATTCGAGATACGGGGAGCAATATGTCTGAGACAAATGACAGGTTGCGGGCTATAAGACATAGCTCGGCGCATATTATGGCGGCGGCCATTTTGAAGCTTTGGCCAAAGACTAAGTTTGGCGTGGGGCCAGTAGTCGATGACGGCTGGTACTACGACCTAGACGCCGGGCAGACGATATCTGAGGACGACTTTGCCAAGATTGAAGCCCAAATGGCCCTGATTGTTGCCGCCGACTTGCCGTTTGAGCAGTTCGACAAGCCGATCGGCGAAGCAATTAAGTGGGCTAAGGCCAATAAGCAGGATTTTAAGCTGGATTTACTGAATGACCTTAAACGTGACGGCACTACCACCGCCCAAGATATCGACCCTAAGCAGTTAGGTGTCGAATCGGACGGTTCGAAGGTTTTAACTGTGTCGTTTTATAAGTGCGGGGAGTTTACGGATATGTGTCGCGGCCCCCATGTAAAGTCGTCTGGCCAGGTAGGGGCTTTTAAACTGCACAAAATTGCCGGTGCTTACTGGCGCGGCGACGAGACCAAAGCCCAGCTTCAGCGATTATACGGCTGGGGTTTTAAGACCAAAGCCGAGCTTGAAAAACACGCAGAAATAGCGGCCGAGGCCAGACAAAGGGACCATCGTAAGCTGGGACAACAGATGGATTTATTCACATTCTCGGACCTGGTTGGATCCGGCTTGCCGCTGTTTACCCCGAGAGGCTCGGTACTAAGAGAGCTTTTGGGGCGTTATAGCCAGCAACTCAGAGAAGATAGTGGTTTTAAGCGTGTTTGGACGCCGCACATGACAAAGACCGATCTTTATAAAAAATCCGGCCACTGGGACAAGTTTGGTAGCGAGCTGTTTTTGGTTACCAGCCAAGAAACCAGCGACGAGCTAGTGCTAAAACCGATGAATTGCCCGCATCACGTTCAGATTTTTGCCTCCCAACAGCGGAGTTATAGAGAGTTGCCAATTAGGTACATGGAGAATACGACGGACTATCGGGATGAAAAATCGGGCGAACTGCATGGTCTCAGCCGGGTGCGGTCATTGACTCAGGACGACAGCCATGTCTTTTGCACCGAGGACCAGCTTGAACAGGAAGTCGGACGATTGCTTAAAGCCGCCAAGACCATGTACTCGGAGCTTGCTATTGCTCTTAAATTCCGTCTGTCGTACCGTGACGACAGCGATGCCTATCTGGGCGATAGTGGTCTGTGGCAGCACTCGCA
>DASWIF010000070.1 GCA_036397795.1 Candidatus Saccharimonadales bacterium | reverse complement strand
TGGAAAATATAACTTTACTAGCTGTAAAGTCATATCGTGCTGACTTGATAGCCGCTCTGTCATGTCCGCTTGACCTTATCTTAAGTAAAGTCTAGTGTAAAATGTGCGTATTCGGTTGTTAAAGTGCCTTATCAAAGGTGCTGAACCAAGCCCCGCCGCCGGTGGTCTAGAAACTGTAGGCAGTTGGGGGAAATGAAAAGGCTTTCTGCGCTCTGGCGTGGGAAGTCTTTTTTTATTCCGACTTCCTACGCAGAGACAGCTTGAAATCCAAGGCGATTTAGCTCTTGTATGAGCTTGGTCGCCTCTTCCTCCTTAACCCTCTCCACATCGGACGCAGGAACCAAAAACACACGCCCGCCGCCCTCGCCAGCCTCAATCATGTTCGGGAAACGGCCGTCACTAATCCAATTGTGCATGGTTTGCCGCGTTCGATTAAATATGGTTGCCAACTGCCCGACCGTGTAAAGCGTTTCCTTCATCGCTGCCTCCGTATAACTTTTACAAAATAACTCATTCGTTTATATTAGCATACAATTTTATGCACGTCAATAAGGTAAATAAATATTGGTGACACCAATACTGTATAATCGCTTGACACATGGCGAATAGTCTGCTACACTACAGGAGTATTAGAAACACAAACCAGCCCCCACCGGGCACAAATGGAGATGACGATGGCAACACGAGTTTATATTTTCAAGGATGGCAAGAGGCTGTATGGCTGGATTATCAAGGATGATGGCGAGTTCTATACCATCAGCTGGGACAACGGCCAGACGACGGTCGAGAAGATTAGCAAGTTCAACGGCCGTTTGGCGGTATAGCGGGGCCCACCGGGCACAAATGGAGATGACGATGAAATTATCACAAGCCGCGCAGGACGCACTAAAAAGAATCGAGGCATGGAAAGGCCCGCATGGGATGCCGTCAGAGTATATCGACTGGGTTGTCAGTGCCGAGCTTATCGCCGCCGGCGCAGTCAAACAGGATTCACCCGGCCCCGGATGGAGATTGTATTTATTTCCCACCGGGCACAAAGGAGACAAATGACAACAAATTTCGTTAATTGGGGCAGTTAAAATTTTAGAAGGCAACAAAAAGCCCTTCCCGGCCGCGAACCGGAAGGGCTAAATCAAAAAGGAACTTTTGATGACACAAATAGTAGAGCAAATTAAAGCAGTAGTCAAGTTCAGCGACCTCGAAACGGGCGCCAGCGGTTGGGTGATGTACATCGGTCGCCCGACGCCAATCATTAAAACCGATTGGCAGTCATCCGGCAGCCGTGCCACCAACGCCCAGCGCTTAAGCGGCAAGAACGGCCGTGTCAGCATCCCCACCAGCGCCATCGTGTACCAGTCATCCGGCGCTTGCCGGGATGGGTTCGAGGCGAAGCGGCTGGCGACGTTGGGAATGTTGGCGGGCCGGCAGCAGCAAGCCGACTATGACCAGACGGTAGCGGCGGCGGCCGGTCGATGGGGGTACTAGCCATGACCGACATCGAGAGATTGGCACTCATCAAGGCCGAGAACCGGCGGCTTAAGGGCGAGAATGAACTACTACAGCAGCGTCTCGAACTGTGGGAGGCCCAGGCCGAGGAGCTTACCAAAAAGTATTTATTGTTGGAAAATCAAACACGAGGAACGAACCGATGACGAACAACTCACTTATCATTTACAACGACTTTGGACAGATTCAACAGGCCGCCGGCGCTTTGCATGAGAGCGGGTATTTTAGCGATACCCGAAGCAAGGCCCAGGCCATCGTTAAGGTCATGGCCGGCGCTGAAATCGGGCTTCCCCCCTTTGCTAGCATGACCGGTATTCACATCATTCAAGGCAAGCCTACGCTCGGGGCAAACGTAATTGCAACC
>DASWIF010000069.1 GCA_036397795.1 Candidatus Saccharimonadales bacterium | reverse complement strand
AAGCGGCTATACATCGGCCATCGGTTCAACTACAACGTCTAATATTGTTCAAGACATCTTCTATAAAGTAGCCACTGGCGGGGAAACCTCTGCGGCGTGCACAGTCACCGGGGCAAACAATAAAAGAGGCCTGATTACCATTTTTGAATACAGCGGTATGGCAAATGCTAGCGTAGTTGATCAAACGGCAACTAACACAGGCGTCGACACGCCAGCGACTACTGGCACTACGCCAACAACTACCAATGATAACGATCTATTAATTGCTGGAATTACAGTTAATGCTGCGCGTTCGTTTAGTGCCTGGACCAACTCTTTTATTGAGCAATCTGACCATTCAAACGGTGGGGCTCAAGGGACGGCTGAGCTTACGGTTGGCTCTACCGGCGCATATTCTACTGGTGCAACACTAAGCGGCACTGGCGCATGGATAGGCCAGATAGCCGCTTTTAAAGGCGCGGCAGCTACCGGTCCCATATATCCATATATAACCCAGGGAGGCTATGTATTTGAAAATGATGATGGTGCTCAGGGCTCTGCTGAAATTGAGCTAATTAAAACCGACGATGCCCAGTGCAACGAAACTGACGGTGAATGTACTACTACGGTTAACTTTACGGCGGCAACCGCCGATAACCTATTGGTGGCGGTTTGTTCGGGGCTTGGCCAATCCGAGGTTCCAACGCTGAGCGGAACCGGCTATACATCGGCTATCGGCCCAACGCCTACAAGCAATACTTCTGTTCAGGAAGTGTATTACAAAGTTTCCACAGGAGGCGAGACCTCAGTATCTTGTACGTCTACAATCACTTCAGGCAACGTAGTTGCCATGCTGACTTTTTTTGAATATAGCGGAATTGCTACTAGCAGCGTGGTTGACCAGACCGCATCTAGTACAGGCAACAGCAATAATCCGGCTACAGGAACTACTCCGACCACAACTAATGACACGAACCTGCTAATTGGCGCGGTAACCGTAGAAGCCAATACCACTTTCAGCACCTGGAGCAACAGTTTTACTCAGCTAAGCGAACAAGCCTTCTCGGGGGGTTCGGGGTTAGCTCATGCGGTAGCTGATAGGCTGGTTACGGCTACTGGTACTTATTCAACCGACGCTGTTGCCGCTACCGGAGATCAGTGGGTGGGGCATATCGTGGCCTTTAAGTCTGACGGCGGCGGGCAAGAAGCAGCCGATGCCACCAAGACAGCTGGCTCGGAATTTAGCTCCGGCAAAACCTTGAGCGCAGTTAGGCGCGGCGAGCACATGAACCTTAGGACCCATATAACAAATTCTGGAGCGGCTTTGGCAGAGGTGGACGAATTAGCGCTGTTTTATGATCGCAACGACGGCAGATGGAGTAAGGTCCAAAGCAGCACTGTACCACGAACCGGCGCCGGTTCGGGCTGCGACGACACCGATTTTGACTGTAGCCTAATTGCTGATTTTTCTACCGGCTTAACGTTGGGTACCGGCAGCGGACTGGCCACCGGTCCGCATGGTGAAATGGCGGCAGTTCTGCTTCAGGACGGAACTCCGGATACCGTTTGGGTTGCCGTGTATGTTGGTAGTGGTGGCAGTAATTGTGGCAGCGGCATTGCTGATTGGTCATGTGAGGGTGTTGAGACAGGTTCCGGCAATATCCAGCACCCAACAATCGGTATTAGTCCTGATGGCACAATCTGGCTGGCATTTATTGATGCGGCTAGCGACGACTTGGTGGTGGCCAATCAGGTTGGTGACGGCACCGGCAACTGCTCAAACAATTACTGGGACTGTGTATCGGTCAGAACATCGGTAACTAGTGCTTATCCGGAAATAGCTTTCGATACTTCAGGAAATCCGTGGATAAGCTTTTTTGATGACAATAATGACGATTTAGTGGTTGCCGAATATGTCTCATCCGGCGGTTCCGGCTGCGACAGCGCAGCTTGGGAATGTACGGCTGTCGATACGCTTGGTACTACCAACTTGCCAAACTATTCAATTGCCTTTACGCCAAGCAATGTTGCTTGGATAAGCTACTACAACAACAGCGATTTATATGTGGCCGAATATGTCTCATCCGGCGGTTCCGGCTGCGACAGCGCAGCCTGGGAGTGTACCGCGGTACTAACCGCCGATGATGTAGGAACGCATTCGTCCATATCAATTGCGCCCGACGGCAATCCTTGGATTAGCTATAAAGACGACACAAATGACGACCT
>DASWIF010000068.1 GCA_036397795.1 Candidatus Saccharimonadales bacterium | reverse complement strand
GCCGAGATCTTTTTGGCGGTTCGTTAAAACCGCCTCGGAAGTGGCTAAAATTGAGAGCACCAGGTCTTCAATTTCTATCCCGGTCCGGTAGACTGCCTTGGTCAAATTTTTAATTTGCGC
This sequence comes from Candidatus Saccharimonadales bacterium, assembly GCA_036397795.1. Lineage (NCBI taxonomy): Bacteria > Candidatus Saccharimonadota > Candidatus Saccharimonadia > Saccharimonadales (SeqCode) > Saccharimonadales bacterium (SeqCode). The sequence continues at coordinate 3,705 of DASWIF010000068.1, read as the reverse complement.
GCTTAAACCCTGAATAATTTGGGTGTCGACTTCCAGGCGCACGCCGGTCATGCCGAGCGGGTCTTTTATGCCTTCCTGCCCATCGACAATAAAACTTTTCGGGATGACGTGGAGAATCTCGTAGTTTTGCGGGGTCGCGACCGTCCGAGCCGCGTCAATGGCGCGTTCAATATCGTCTTCAGAAATTTCGCCGTCTGAACGAGCCACCGCGACTACGCCCCGGCTTTCCTGTGAACTAATGTGGCTGCCGGAAATCCCGATCCACGAACCGCTGACCGGATTTCCAACCATACGCTCGGCCTTTTCCAGGGCGGCCGTGATTGACGAAACCGCGTCTTCAATGCTGCTAATCACGCCCCGGCTGATACCATCGGCCGGAACTTCGGCGGCGCCAATAATGTGGACTTCTCCTTCACCGCCATCGCGAACCACGTACTGCCCAACCGCGAGTCTAATTGCGGTTGAACCGATATCAAGTCCAGTGATGAGTTGGGGGTCGGGCATAGGTGGCAAAACGCCTTTAAAAGCCTAAGAAATAGGGTTGAGGATAAATACACAATACCATAAAACCGGCTTTGAGACAATCATTTCAAACCTAAAATGCGCTGCTCTAAGCGCTTCATCTTGTCGGCTTCGGGCGTGGCATCGTGTTTATACCCCAAGAGGTGTAAAATCCCGTGAATCAGCAAAACCGCGAACTCTCTTTCGACCGAATGACCGAATTGACGGGCTTGCTGCCGGGCTCGTGGGTAGCAAATAATCAGCTCTCCCAGAAAATCACTGTCCGGCTCTTGATCGCCAAAACTTAAAATATCGGTGACTCGATCCTGTCCCCGATACATCCGATTCAGATTGCGCATTCGGGTCTCACCGACTATACCGACCGAGAGATGAAGTTGTTTTGAAAGCTTCAGAGCATTGTCAATCCGGCGGAGCCAGGTTTCCCAAAAACGTTTCGGCAATGCCCGCCCGGATGTCTGGTTAACCGCGAAGCTAATCATGCGACTACAAAACCAAGCTAAAGGTTTTGACCATGGCCACAAAAGTGGTCATGAAGTTAAGCTGGGTCAGCTGACCGGAATTGTACGTGACCACGTAGACTTGTGACGAATCACCGGCATGCTCAAGATAATAATTTTGATTATCAGCCGAACGAAAGCCGCTCAACCCGCCATCGAAGCTGACCTGGCCGGCCAAAACATTCTCGGCCGGAAACTGCTGGCGGTACCACTCTTCCAGGCTTTGACTGACTGGTTTTTCAAGCGTTAGAATTTGGACAAACTCTCCGCCAGCTGACTGAAAAATTGCTTCGTCACCATTGGCACCACGCTCCTGGGCGTTCCAAGCGCTTGGGTACGCGATTGAAAACTGAGCGGTTGAAAAAACGGTAAAGAGTCCGGTTTCAGTCATGGTCAGCATCGGCTGAGCCGGATCAAAACCGTTCAAAATTTCTGCGCCATCGCCGAAGCCATCGCCATCAGTGTCACTCAGGCTCGAATCGGTGCCGTACAAAGTTTCTTCCGCCAGTGTCAGTCCGTCGCCATCAACATCGGGCGCCTTTGGGAGTGGTTCGCCGGCGCTGGTCGGAGGATCCTGGTTGACGTTGGTATTTTGGTTGGCGTTAAGGTTAGTGTTCTGGTTTGCGGGTGTGGTGGTTGGAGTTGTGGTACCTGGGATACTGTTCGTATTTTGATTTGGAAGCGGTAAATTTTGATTTACATTTTGGCTTCCGGCAGACGTATTCTCGTTGGTGGCAGTCGGCTGATTAGTGTTTTGATTTACTGGCTGATTTATATTCTGCGCGCCGGGTTCAGGCTCTGGCAGCTCTTTTTCCTGGTTCAGACTTTGACTCAAATAAAACGCGAAAAATCCCAGCCCTCCAACCAATAAAACTCCCAGGGTGATAATTAAAATTAACCCCCAAGGCCGCTGCTTGTCAGCCACGTAAAATCGATCTGGCATGGTATGGATTTGATCGCCAATCCCCGCCTCCGGAGACGCGCCAAATTCCGAACCCTTCTGAGCCTGCTCATTTTTTTCTTTGTTCTTATCTTTACCAATTCCAAACATGCGTCTTGGTATTTAAGCCTTTAACTACTTAAGGTAACTCTAGAAGACGGCCCGGACCCTTTGGGTCATAGCCGTTGCGAACCTCGTCTCCGTCAGTAAATCCATCGCCGTCTGTGTCTGGGTTTAACGGGTCGGTCTTGAAAACCACGACCTCGTCTCGGTCAGTCAGCCCGTCGTCATCAGTATCGACCAATTCCGGATTAGTGCCGTAAAGCGCTTCGTCTTCATCTGAAAGACCGTCGCGATCGGTATCAACCGGCTGCTGCGGAGCTTGCTGTGTGGGCGCCGATTGGGTCGGCTGCTGATTGCCCAAACCAGCGTTTTGATTGGCGGATCCAGGTGTGGTCGTAGCCGGCTGCTGCGGAACTTGGTCGGACGAAGCCGGTTGTGGAGAAGGAGTCTCCGACTGAGTAAAAAGTTGATAACCGTACCAACCGGCGGCTGCCAGCACGGTTAACCCCAAAATAACGATGATAGTTAGAATAATAACTTTAGTTCGTTTCGATTTTTTTACGGGTTCAGTTTCATCATGCTCAACAGGTTCAGCAAGGTCAGGAATTTCGGGCGGCGGAATATCCGGGCCGCGGGTCGCGGCCGGTGTTTCTGGGATATCAACGCTTTCTAAAATATCTTCCGGCGGTTCAAAACTTTGCGGCGGCCGGGGCGGTTCTGGCTGTTGCTCCGACAAAGAAGGTTCAGCCGTGGGTAAATTAGACGGCGGCACCGCTGGTTGCGGTGATGCCGGCGGCGGCGCCAATGGCGAAGTACCCGGCGGAGTATTCTCCGCCTGCGCCTGAGCATCAAAAGATTTCGGGCTTCGGCGAGGTAAACCCTCCTGCGGAGAATTAGGTTGATTTTGATTGGAATTATCACCAAACATACGTCTTAATTTTGCTGTTAGTTATTTACTATGGTAGCTTATCTCAAGAATTTGTCCACTCATAGCGGCAGAAAATACGGACATCACCGCTTGGATTGTTGCTAGTTGCGCTTTCAACGGCATAGTCGGTCTCCTGACTCCAAACAGTCGCGCTCGGCTGCGTATAGCCAAGGGCGTCGAGTTGCCCGCCAATATGCCCGCTGTTACCGGTTCGAGTTATTTCCCAGCCGGTACCCCGCTGATACCCGCGCTCATTCCAGCGGCGACCCAAGCTATCGGTTGGCGGTTCGTCGTAAATTCCGACTCCGGTCGGTGTCTTTATAGAGTAACACCAAGCCGGGAGTGCCGGAGATTGCGGACTGGTGCGCGGGGACAAGATTCCAAGGTTAATCAGCGGCGAGCAGTAGTCGCGATTGGTGCCGATGTTAGAGAAGTAGCCTCGAAGTTCACGTCGGCCATTGCTTTGATCGTGGTCAAAGACCTCAAAGGCAATCACGTGCTGCCCCGAATCGGTCAGGCCGAAACTTGGAAGACTAAACGGCGCGGTCAAAACAGTATTGCCGGTCGCCGGAATACCCGGCCAGCTATCAACCGACGGCGGCGTGCCCGGCGGATAATAGTCAGCCGAACTAAAGCTGGGACCGCGGTAGAGAATATTATTTCCGGTCAAAAACTGGCCGTCGAGATAGATATCAAAGTAAGTCTGAGCGCCAAACGCCGCGACACAGGTTTCGGACGAATCCGTACAGCCGTTA
>DASWIF010000067.1 GCA_036397795.1 Candidatus Saccharimonadales bacterium | reverse complement strand
TACCCATATGACTCAAGGGAAGTAGACCAGGGATTTAAGATAATGATTAAAGATATTTATTGATTATATAGGCTAGCAAAATGCCACCTATGTAGTTTACGAGGGTACCCAACATAAGAACTTTACTAATACCATAACATCCAGAGGGACCCCACCTTTGTGGGGCGGAAATGTTAGGTTTGATTGAAGCGAGGCTTGACTCGAGAGTTTAAAATACTCCGGGTTAACCCGGAGTATGGAAACAGTAGGAGTCAAATGAGCTGACGGAAGAGATATCCTTCGTTTTTAAACTTCGGACTACCAATTTATTCTTATCCTATTTAGTGGCTGCAAGCGCACACAGCGCGTAGAGCTATGAGTGGCCGAGGGCCGCACGAAGCTTTAGCGAAGTGTGGCGGAGAGGGCGGGATTCGAACCCGCGATAGGTTGCCCCATACACGATTTCGAGTCGTGCGCCTTCAACCGCTCGGCCACCTCTCCACGCTGTAATTATTCTATCAATTATCGTTTTTAGACGAGTCCTTAACCGGTTTTGGTAACTTGGCATCTGTTGGCGGCGGCTGGTTCTTAAAGGCTTTGTTGGCGATATTCTCGGCTTCGTGGTGATGATAAGCCTTGTGCCAAATAAACGCGCCCAACCAGAGCAGGATTCCGAAAATTATAAAGGCTAGAGCCAACCATAGCCCGGTGTCGGTAATATCACGGATAATCGTTTTTAGCAGCGGGCTGCCGACTTCTCGGGCGATAAACTCGCCGCCAGAACTCGAGCCTTCTCCGCCGATGCTAAAATCACCCAGCACCCGTCGGGTTAAATAGAAACCAGTCCAGGAGACCAAGGCCGATAGAAATATCAGCTGGCCGGCCTTTCTCAGCCCATGTAGCGGCGTTTTGTCGCTGACCACTAATAGCAAGACGGCTAAGCCCAAGGCGGCCCCCAGAATATAAGGTAAATTAGACAAAGCGGCGAAGACGCGGGGCGCGTTGTCGTTAATCTCGGGCGTAATCACCGGCTGGCCGTCTTTGTCCGTTAAGTCCTGCTCGGTGACATCAGCCTCGGCCAAAAACGAATCCTTGCCGGTCAGCTCCTGGCGAAACTCCGCCGCGACCTCCCTAGCGCTAACTCCGACCGGTAGGCAAGTGGCCTTAAACGGATCAAAGTTGTCAAAAGCTCGGTTGTCGGCGCACGGCGGAAAGGTGGCCAGCTGCCGCCTGAGCTCGGCTTCAACCGCCCGGCCCAGCTCCGTTCTTTTATCCGAAAAATCGATGGAAAATTTCAGCTCCGGTGCTTGTCCTTCGAGCCAATCAAAGGCCGGGTCGACTACCGACTCGAATTTATTCTGCCAGTATTCCGGCGCATAAACTCCCCGCAGGACGGCTTTTAGACCCTCCTCGTCTAGCGCGCTTTTGTCCAGCGCGTCCTCGATCGATTCGGATCCACTGTCGTCACCCCGATTGGCAAGATTTAATATGCTATTGGTCAAATTGGAGTAGACCCCGGCTTCGACCGGCCAGCTTTTGATAGTTTCTCGATCGGTTAAATTACGGGTTACGGCGGCGGCCGTAATCAAGACGACGCTCAAGCTGCCGATGAGAAATATGGCCAAGCTCTTGCCGAGGAATTTTATAACCTTAAGCATAATATTCAGGCCCCATTGTACTACGACTATTATGTATACTTATTTTCAGGATGAAGGACTGTGTGTTTTGCCAAATCATAGCCGGTAAGATTCCGGCCCATAAAATTTATGAGGACGAACAAACGCTGGCGTTTTTGGACCTGGCGCCGGTCAATCCGGGCCATGCGTTAGTGGTACCCAAAACCCACGCTGACCACCTGTGGGAGCTCGACGACGACCAGTATAGCAGCCTGATGTTCAGCGCTAAGAAAGTAGCCAATCGTATCCGGGAGATTCTGTCCCCGCCCCGCGTCGGCGAGGCCGTGGAGGGCTTTGCCGTGCCTCACGCCCACGTCCACCTTATGCCGATCTATAAACACTTAAGAGAAGAGTTTAATAAGCCCAAGCCAGATTTATCCGCTGACGACCTGGCGGCGATGGCAGCCAAACTCAAGTTTTAACTATCCTTGTTATACTAGTATTGTATGGATAATCTCCAGCTAGGATTGGCTATCAAGTCGGCCCGGGAAGCGGCCAAACTAACACAGGATGATCTGAGTGACAGGGCGGGTTTAGCCTACTCTACCCTGGCTAAAATCGAGCAGGGCGCGATCAAGAACCCGTCGTTTTCCACCATCCTGGCCCTGAGCCGCGCCCTGAATCTGTCGATCGAGCAGCTGCTGGGCGCCAAGCCCGCCAATGTCAGGGT
>DASWIF010000066.1 GCA_036397795.1 Candidatus Saccharimonadales bacterium | reverse complement strand
TCCTGTGCGGCTTGAGCCAGCGCCTGGGTTAGACGAGCCGCCTCGTCCTGGCCGCGGCGGCTGACTTCTAAACGGATGAGTTGGGGAGCAACTTTTTGGACGGTGATGGATTGGCGGTATCGGCCGGCAGAAGCCGGGTCGAGACCGGTTTGGGCCAAAGCTTGCACCAATAGCTCCCGGCTCTCGAGCAGTCCGACGACGGTGTCGATGTAGCCTTCGGCTACCTGCTGGGCGTAAAAGCCATCGTAGTTATAGTTATCAACCGAGACTTCGGGGCTTTTCGAGACATGCAAGTTAAAACTGGCGACAAAGTGCGGCGAGTAAGATCGCACGGCCAGTCCGGCGAGCAATCCAACCGCCAGGCCAAAACCGATGACCACGGACGAGTGAGTTTTGAGTAGTTGGACAAGTTCTTTAAGCTCCATAGTTAAAAATATTGGACTCAAAACAAAATGTCGGTAAATTTCTTGTCTACAAAATTGTTGGTTCGCAAACCGTTCTTATAATTATTATTGATCAATGATCGTTGCTCACTGCACAAATTGTAGACGGCGAAATTTTTGAAACCGTCATTTTGTTTTAGACTTGCTATAGCCCTATTTGTAGGTCGAGAACCTGGTTGACGATCGCGTCGGCCCGCCGGTTCTCTTCTCTGGGTATGTGTTTGAATTTTATCATAGAGAAAGCCTTGGCTAAAGCTTGAACTTGTTGATTGAGCTTTTGTAGATCAGGATCTTTGACTTTGTATTCGTGGTTGAGCTGTTTGACGACGAGCTCGGAGTCTAAGTAAACATTGAGTGTAGTCAGGTCTTGGTGGTTGATCTGTTTAGCATCTTCAAGTTGATTGAGTTGCTCGAGGGCCAGGATCAACGCCAGATACTCGGCCTGGTTGTTGGTTCTTTCGCCCAGGTAGTAACCGGATTGATACTCGGTCTTTTCTGTCACTATCACCACTCCGGCCGCGGCCGAACCGGGATTTCCCCGCGCGCCACCATCCGTATAAATCTCAATCCCCATACCTGCATTCTAGCAGAGATGAATAGATTATTGTGTAGATGTCTAAGTCGTCCGTCTCAAGAACTTCGGGACGAGCGGCGGCACTTGTTTTTGGTACTTGATGTAGTCTTCACCGAACCATTGTTTGAGCTGGCGTTCCTCGACCATGAGTGCGTACTCGAGCAGTCCGACGGCCGCGATCGGGATCCACCACAAGAGCAGTGTCGGCGACTTAAGATAAACGGCGACTCCGACCAATGCCATTAGATACCCGAAGATCATCGGGTGTCGCACACGCGCGTACCAGCCGCTGGTGGAGAGTTGTCGGGGGGTCATCTCGTCATGTGGGAGTGAATTGAACGGGAAGGTGTGTGCTTCCTGGTAGAGTGTGATTGAAGACTCGATGATAATCAGCAGACCAAAGGCGGCGACCGCGAGTGCGGTCAGGTTGGCAACCTCGGTTGGAATGAAGTTGGCCCAGGTCAGGTAATCGAAATTTAGCAGGCTGTTGAATATTAGGTAATCGAGGCCCTGGGCCAACTCGATCAGAATAAACGGTAGTATGACAACGAAAAGAACCAAGTGCCAGAGGTAGCCGAAAAACTGGGTGAAGAACAGATGGATACGGGACATAATTCGCTACCTCTCCATTCTAGCCAAGGTCAGGCCCAACGTCAAGAATAGAGTGAGTTGGCCGGCTTGGAGACTCCACCAGTAATGGTCGAAGAGCCCGGTGATCAGGATGACGAGCCAGGCCAACTGAACGCGGATGTCCAAAGTTTTCCAGGTCTTCAGGATGGGCAACATCAATATATTCAAGAGTAAGACCGTCCCAATCAACCCGGTTTCGGCCAGGATCAGGAGGAAGATGTTGTGTACCGGTTGCACAAAGCGGGACAGATTGGTCAAGTCCCAGTACCGATCCACAAAAAGAATGAACTGGGAAT
>DASWIF010000065.1 GCA_036397795.1 Candidatus Saccharimonadales bacterium | reverse complement strand
GAATTAGTCGAGCTGAGCAAACCGGAAATCGTAATGTTTGAAGCGTAACCTAGAACATGGGGTTGAGCATCGGTCTGTAAGGCCTGGCCGATCTGGGAAGCAATGATCAGCAACAAGGCGAAAGCCAAGCCGTGTCGACGGATGAGATGAGGCCGGTAACTGTTATGTCTATGAGGGATTAGTACTTGTTTTACAAAATGCATTTTTGATATCATACCATGAGCGTTTTGTGCCAAGCAACTACTTAGGGCTTATCGATTTAATAAACTGTAGACGGCGATAGCCGCGGCCGCCGCAACGTTCAGCGATTGCTTTTGCCCGCGCATCGGTATGGCCAGAGTTTGGCTCGATCGATCTAGCCAAAAGCGATCAACACCGCCAACTTCATTACCTAGAACCAGGGCCAGCTTAGCCGGCGGCTGGTAATCGTCGAGTTTGACGGCGCCGGGTGTTATTTCTAGGCAGGCGATAGTGAATCCCGACCGAGTCAAATCATCGACCAAGCGGGCCGGCAGATCAACCGGACTGAAGTCAACCGCCGATTGGCTGCCCAAAGCAGTTTTGGCGATTTTAGCCGAGGCTTTATTGGCTATATGGGGCAGACGCCGGTCATTTGCGATCGCCGGGTAAGGTGTTAGGCCGACACAGTAGATGTGGTTAACGCCCAATCCGGCGGCCGTGCGGAAAATAGCGCCGACGTTATGGGCGCTGCGGATATTATCCAGGATCAAAACTAACTGTCCCACTATCGGTCTAGCATACAGCTTTGATAGCACTTATGCTTTACAATATAGCCTTAAGTGGATCAAAACAACGACGCTAACCAGGAACTCAGAAGCTCCGAAGAGCGGGCGACGGCCGACCGGGCCGGCCGGCTTGGCTTAAAATACCAAGACAGCCGCGGTTGGACGGAGACGGTGGGACTTATCAAGGACTTCTTGACAGTGCCGGAAATGTACAACTTTCACGCCGTGCCGACGGCCGTCGATAGTGGACAGCTGGTGTTTGCCGTCACGATTAACACCCCACAGACGGTTTTAAAGCAGCTTAGAAGTCGGTTCTCGGACTTTAACATCAGCTTTTTGCTGGTTGCCGAGTCCGGCTATAAAGAGTTAATGCGGCGGCATGATCCGCCCCAAACTATCAGATACGAAGATATTGCTATTACTTCTCCCGGCCAGAGCCAGACGCTGGAAGATGTCTCAAAAACCCTGGAAACGGTCCGACCGGACGACGTACTGGACTATTTGATTAAACAAGCTGACCGATTAAGTGCCTCGGACATCCATTTGGAAAACGAAAAGGACTATGTCGGTTTAAGGTTTAGAGTCGATGGTACGCTTCACCCGGTCGCTCGTTTAAGTAAGGACAAATTCCGCCAATTAAGTTCTTCAATCGCGATCAGGTCTAACGTCAGCGTCAACGCTCCTGAACCGCAGACCGGTCATATGTCATCACAGATCGAGACCGGCGATGGAACCAAGGCTCTAAATATGAGAATCGAAACGGTACCGACGGCCAACGGCCAAGACGCTGTTATCCGGCTATTTAATCTGGATCGGCATTTGATGCAATTGGATAATCTTGGTCTGTCCGAGCGGCATCGCCAGCAACTGGAAGATATCGTTGAGCACCCGCACGGTCTGGTGATGGTGGTTGGTCCAACCGGTTCGGGCAAAACCACCACGCTTTACTCGATCATAGACCGGCTCAACCAATCGACCCGAAAAATCGTTACTTTAGAAGACCCGGTCGAGTATGCCTTTGAAGGTATCACCCAGATTCCGATCAAAGGCGACAAAGACCGCCAGGCATTTGCCGACAAACTGCGGGCGGTGTTAAGACTCGACCCGGACGTAATCATGATCGGCGAAATCCGCGACATCGACACCGCCAAAACTGCTATGCAAGCTGCCTTGACCGGCCATTTGGTGTTGTCGACCTTCCATGCGGCCGACGCGGCAACAGCTCTGACACGCCTATTGGAAGTCATCGGCCAAAACCCATTGTTTATAAACGCCATCAGGTTGATCGTAGCCCAGCGCTTGGCTCGGCGGCTGGATGACAATACCAAGCAAGCTTATCGGCCCGACGATGCCATAAAAAACCAGCTAAGGCCGATTATCGAATCGCTGCCGGAGGGTTATGACCGACCAAACCTCGATGAGATCGAATTGTTCAGACCGGTCGAGACCGCCGACACCCCGTTCGGTTACAGCGGTCGGATAATGATTGCCGAACAACTGGCTTTGACCCCGGCGGTGCTAGCCGCGCTAAATCGCGATCCATCCCGGGTTGAGACGGCCGAGATCCGGCGGGTGGCGGTCGCCGAAGGCATGTTGACAATGCCCCAGGACGGTATCTTAAAAGCTATCTCTGGAGTGACCAGCGTAGAAGAGATCTTCCGGCAAGTTGACGTCTAAACCTAAGTTTAGACGTCAACAGTGGGCCGTTTTGACTCGACCAGGCGTGCTCTATTGAATATCCGCCACCTCTGTGCTAAAGTACCGCGAGTCTATGCAAGATTTAATCAAGGCCGTGGAGGCTAAGCACCAAAAACACCAAGTTGTCGACGTCAAATCGGGCGACACGGTGCGAGTGCATCAAAAAATCAAAGAGGGCGAAAAGACCCGAGTTCAGGTGTTTGAAGGAGTAGTTATTCGAACAGATCGCAAAAACAGTCTGACCAGCCGGATTTTAGTCCGCCGCATTGCCAGCGGCGTCGGCGTCGAAAAGAGTTTTCTGTTACATTCCCCGCTGGTCGAGAAAATTGAAGTCACCAAGCGCAGCAAAGTCCGGCGCAACTACTTAAGTTATATGCGGGGCCGGGCCGGTAAGTCCGCGCGCATGACCGGAACGGAATTCGACAAGGAAGCCGTCAACACTATCGAAGAACAGCAGGCCGAGGCGGAAGAAGTCAGGTCAGAGTCGAGCGAGGAGCCAGAGCCAGATGAGACGGCCGTAGCTAAACCCGCCGCAAAGCCGGCGGTCGAACCGACCAAATCAGAGATAGAGGTGGAACCCGTTAAGAACGTGTCCGACGTATCGAAAACAGTAGCTGGCGACGACAAAGCCAAAGCCAAAAAAGCAAAGGCTGAAGCCTTTCGCCGCAAACACGAATAGACACCAAAGCCAGGCGCTGATTATAATAACGGACGTAGAATAGTCTGGGGGTATTATAAATGGAAATTGGCATCGACGAAGCTGGCCGCGGTGCCTGGGCAGGGCCGCTGGTTTGCGCGGCGGTCAGTTTAGACGGTCCAATAAGAGGATTGGCTGACTCCAAGACACTCGCCCGGGCGGCCCGAGAACAGCTGGCTGATATCATTCAGCGACGGGCGAGGGGTATCGGCCTGGGTATAATCGGTCCGATGACGATCGATAGACTTGGTCTGGCGGCCGCACTCAAACGGGCTTTTAGGCTGGCTTGGCAGCGGCTGGACGACAAGTCCCGGGCGGTGGTTATCGACGGTCCGATTGACTATCTCGGCCTGCCGCATTCCCGGGCGATTATCCGGGCTGACGGACAAATACCGGCTGTCATGGCGGCCTCGGTTATTGCCAAGGTTACACGGGATAAGATTATGTTCGATCAGACTCGGCGGTGGCCGAATTTCGGTTTCGATAGTCACGTTGGCTACGGTACCAAGCGGCACCGTCAAGCGATCGATCGCCACGGTCTCACGTCGCTCCATCGCCGTAGTTTTCGGCCAATGAGGCAGCTATGAGCACGGTCATCGGCCAACGGGCCGAAGCGGCTGCCGCTGACTATCTGTCCGGCCGCGGTTTTCAAGTGGTGGCCCGCAACTGGCGGACAAAGTGGTGTGAGATCGACTTAATCGCCGTGAAGGACCATAGGGCTTATTTTATTGAGGTCAAGTACCGCGGTTCAGCCCAAGCTGGCAGCGGACTCGATTATATTACCGCCGCCAAGCTTAGGCAGCTGAAATTCGCGGCCGAACTCTGGATCCAGGATCAGAGTTGGTCTGGGGAGTACGAATTAAGCGCTGTTGAGTTGACGGGCGAGCCACCCCGAGTGATCAATTTTTTACCCGGCTTAACCTAAACTTACAGAGCTTGACTGACTGAGCTCATATTAAAGTCGGCCACCCGCAGCGCCGGCATGATAGTCAGCGGGAAATAGTCACCGAATTCCCGAGCTAAGGTCGGTTGCGAATGACCGATTTCGGCAACTTGTTTGAGCATGGTAATCGGACTCATGTTGAATCTAAAGTTATTGACCGCGCCCTTGACTTGGCCATTTTCGATCAAAAAAGTTCCGTCGCGCGTCAAACCGGTCAACAACAGCGATTGTGGATCGACTTCTCTGATGTACCACAAGCATGTGACTAACAAACCGTACTTGGTTGCTTTAATCATGTCATCGGTATTAGCCCCCGCGTGTTCAAAAATTAGGTTAGGGATAAATGGCGTAGCCCGTTGATAGCCGTATTTTTTGACCAGGTAACGCGGGGCCAACAGGTGTCGTTGGACGCCGTTTTTGACCCAGTCGGTGCGCTTTAGTTCCAGCCCATTGTCAAACACCGATTCCTCCAAACCGGAAGAGAAGACGACGTTAAAGGGGGTTGTCTCCAGACCGGGTTTAAACGGATCGGAATAGATAGAAATATCCGAACTGTAGAGTTTTTGGCCGATCAGAGAGCCGCCGGCTTTGGCGCTATAAGCCGAATGACCTTCTTCTGCTAAGCGAGCCGAGCTCATCCAATAAGCAAACAGCAGCAAATCAGCCACGGCCGAAGACTCTAGTATGGTTTCATAACGTCCGGGTTTAAGTTTTATCTGTTGGCGCGACCAACCGGCTTTTAGTTTCAGGGTCTTATAAAGAGTGGCCGGGTCAGCTCGATTTATATCCTTAAACGAGCTGCCAGCCCAGACCGAACGCCTAAAGTCGGCCGACTTGGCATTGAGTTCGAGTTGACCATGTTGGTGCTCATGATGGCGCCTCAACCCGGTAGAAAGGCCCAAATTGTAACGGGTATTTTGGAACTCGCAGTAGCCGAATAACTCAAGCTTGTCACGGCCAGCTCGCTCAAATGTCCGGCCGAGTTTTGAGGTGAAGCCAGCCAGGCTGGGCTCTGCGCTTAAACGGTCTGTCGGCCTTGAGTCGGGAGTTTTTGCCAGCAGCGGCTGATAGTCTTTGGCGATTGGACTCTGACGAGCGGCCAGTTCGGATTTAGCCGCTAACTCGGCCGGATTAGTCAACTTGTCCAGACTGACAACGTAAGATCCGAATCGCTGGTTGATAATTGAGATGACGGCGGCGTAGGTGTGTTGGGAGGAGCCATTAGTAGTCAGACCGGTGTGGGCCCAACGCAGGTTGGTCTTGTTGTAATCTGCCACGATTACCATACACTCATCGGCCTTGGACTTATCCAGCACAGCGGAGATTATCTTTTGGGGAGTCATGCGGCGTTGGCCTCCGCGACCGTATTGAGCACATTGATCTGCTTAAATAAGGCTGCAGGCGAGCCATGGCTGACTGGCGCCACTTGACCCGGTTGGCCTTTGCCACAGTTAAAAGCGCCGCCGAGGACGTAAGTCGACATTCCGCCGACCTCGACCAATGAATTCCAGAACTCCAGCGTATTGGCTTGGTAAGCCACGTCTTTTAGTTGGCCGTCTAACCGACCATTCTTGATACGGTAAAATTGTTGGCCGGTAAACTGGAAATTGTATCGCTGCATGTCGATACTCCAACTATTGTCGCCAATGATGTAGATGCCGTTGTCAACGCCGGCGATCAAATCGTCGGTGGTAACATCCTTAGTGTTTGCCGCCAGGCTGACATTGGGCATCCGTTGCAGAGGAGCGTGGACGAAAGAGTCAGAAAAAGCGCAACCATTGGATTGTTTCAGCCCCAGCTTAGGCGCCATTTGGCGGTTAAGCTGATAACCGACTAGACGGCCAATTTTTATGATGTCCCATTTTTGGGCCTTAACACCTTCGTCGTCATAACCGATAGTAGCCAGGCCATTTGGTGTCGTGCGGTCGCCAGTAACGGTCATGGCGGCCGAGCCATACTGTAATTTGTCCAAATTATCGATTGTGGCAAACGAGGTGCCGGCGTAGTTGGCTTCATAACCGAGCGCGCGGTCCAGCTCGGTGGCGTGCCCGACCGATTCATGGATAGTCAAAAATAAATTGGTCGGGTCGATCACCAGATCATAGCGGCCTGGCGTAATGCTTTGGGCTTTGTGCTTAGCCGCCAATAGACTGGGTAATTGGCTGATTTCACCGGCGTAATCATATTGGGAGACAAACCGTTCCCAACCGCGGCCGGCCGGGGCGGCATTAGTTCTGATCGATTCAAATCGGCCGGTTTGGCGGTCAATGCTGGTAGCTTGCAAATTGCCTTGGACCCGGATGCGTTGCTGGGTAATGGCGCTGCCCTCAAGATTGGCATAAAATTTGTTTTCCAGCACCTGATCGACGTCGAATGACGTGTGATCAATATTATCGGCCTGCTGGGCGATGTCGGCCAAGGTCGAGAGGTGCTCAATCTTGTCTTTTAGACTAATACTGAACGGATTGATGTCATAGTCGGAAATGAAAGTGTCGACGTAGGTTGGTTCGGGCGCCAGCTCTACTCGTTCCTTTAATAGCGGCCGGGAGGCGTTTGCCACCCGTTCGGCCCGTTTAATAGTGGCTTTAACCGCGGCTGGGTCGAGATCTGAGCTGCCGGCAAAACCCCAGGCGCCGTCAATCAACAGCCGCACACAGTAACCTATCTCAACATCTTCAATATTGGTTTCAGCGTGGGCGTCACGTAAACGAATACTTTGGCGCCTAAGCCGCTCAAATCGAAAGTCGGCGTAGCTGGCACCAAGTCGGCGAGCTTCTGTCAAAGCTAGTTCAGCCAATTTTTCATACGGTAACCGCAAAAAATCATCAGTTAAATGGTGGTTTGACATTAGGGGCAATTGTAGCACGCCGACTGTTTGTTATCGGCTTGACTAGGGCGGCGTCTAAATGTTACAATCAACCTTGTACAGATCCGGCCGGCAGGTCGGGTTTTTTAGTTTAAAAAGCGATTTTTTAAGGAGTCAATTATGGAGATTCAAACTAAACAACTAGTGATGGCGGTCAAGCAAATCGCCGAGGAAAAGAACTTGCCGGAAGAAGTCGTTCACGACATTATCGGCCAGGCATTAGCCGCCGCTTGGCGCAAGGACTTTGGCGATAAAGAACAAGAAGTTACGGCCATGATAAATACCAACACCGGCGACGTAACCATTACTGCTCACAAGACCATTGTCGACAAAGTTGAGGATCCGGACATTGAAATATCAGTGGCCGATGCCCAGAAAAAGCGTAAAAGCGCAAAGTTGGGCGAGACGATTGAATTTAAGCAAAAGCCAACGTCATTCGGACGGGTGGCCGCCCAAACGGCCAAGCAAGTTATTTTGCAAAAACTGCGTGAGGCCGAACGAGAGGTTGTGCTCGAAGAATATTCCGATAAAATCGGCTCGGTCGTAACGGGTGTAATTAGCCGGGTAGAGCAACGTATCGTCCGTGTCGATCTGGGTCGCGCCAGCGGCATCATGCCTAAGAGCGAGCAAATCCCGGGCGAATATTATACTGTCGGCGGCCGGGTGAAGGTCTTCTTAAAGGACGTCGAGCGAGAAAATCGCGGACCGCAACTTATTTTAAGCCGAGCAAACGAACACTTTATCGAGCATCTGTTTAAAAATGAGGTCCCCGAAATGGAAAACGGAGCGGTTGAAATCAAGGCGATCGCCCGTGAAGCCGGTGTCAGAACGAAGATTGCCGTGGCTTCTACCGTGCCGGGAGTTGATCCGGTCGGTACCTTTGTCGGCGGCCACGGAACCCGGGTCCAAGCTGTCATGAGCGAGATTGGCGACCAAGAAAAAATCGACATCATTACTTATGATGAGGACACCATTAAATACCTTAAAAATGCCCTATCGCCGACCGAAGTGGCAGAGATTGTTCTGGACAAAAAGACCAAAAAGGCGGTGGTCAAGGTAGCCGAGGACCAACTCTCAGTGGCGATTGGCCGGGGCGGCCAAAATGTGCGGTTGGCGTCGAAGCTTGTCGGCTATGAAATCGACATTGAGGCTGTTGGTAGCGAAAAAGCTGTAAAAGCCAAACGGCCGAAGAAGAATATTGAAGACTCACTGTTAGCGGCCATCGCCAGCCAAGCCGGTGATGAAGCCGTTGCAGCAAACTTGACCGAACCCCCAACTGAGCAGTCTAGGGCAAAAGTAGCGGTCACAAAGACCCAGGAATCAAAGGCCTCACCTGCCAAACGGGTCAAATCCACCAAGGCGACTGGCCCCAAAGCCCAGTAAAAAAAGTCGTCCAACCCCGACAACTAGCACTCTTGACGAGGGAGTGCTAAATGCATACAATGATTAGGTCACTAATTAAATGAACGAGGGTATAATAAAAGCACATGCATCCGGCTAGTGAATTCGCAGATTTTCTTGGTCGATTAACGGATAATGCCCGCTCTTCGTTGAAGCACGCTGACTCGATTGCTCGAGGGCTGGGCTCGCCGTTTATCGGTACGGAACACATTTTGCTGGGAGTGTTAGCCCAGGAAACCTCATTCGCCGCCAAAATCCTGGAAGAATCCGGCGTGACGCTGAACCGCGCCAAGGTAGCGTTGAATCTCACGCCTAAGAGCTTGATCGTTAATACCGGCAGCAAAGGTTTGAGCGAAACCGCCAAGCTGACACTTAGAATGAGTTGGGAAATCGCCCAGGAGTTCAATCAGGAATTTTGTGGTACCGAACATATTTTATTTAGCATCATCTCGCAAAAAAACGCTCGGGCAACCAAGTTGCTGCAGGATATGAGTGTGGATATTGACAGCCTCAACACCGAGTTGGAAGGCTATCTCAACCGGCAACAGTTTGAATTTGACGGTACCGGCAGTTCGACTAAGAGTAAACGCCGCCGGGCCAGCGCGTTGGATTTTTTTGGACTCGATATTACCGACAAAGCTCACAAAGCAGAACTCGATCCGGTTGTCGGCCGGGACGATCAGATCCGCCGGGTCGTTACGATTCTTAACCGCCGCACAAAAAACAATCCGGTCTTAATCGGCGAGCCGGGTGTGGGCAAAACCGCGATAGTAGAGGGTTTGGCCCAACGGATTGTGAGTGAAGAAGTTCCTGATACTTTGTTGGATAAACGGGTGGTAGTGCTGGATTTAGCCGGAATGTTGGCCGGAACCAAATACCGCGGCGAATTTGAAGAACGGCTGAAACGAGTGACCAAAGAACTGGTGAGCGACAAAAATATCATTCTGTTTATCGATGAAATGCACTTGTTAGTCGGCGCTGGTGCGGCCGAGGGCGCGATCGACGCGGCAAATATCTTAAAGCCCAGCTTAGCCCGCGGTCAGATTCAGGTTATTGGTGCAACCACGATGGACGAATACACCAGATACATTGAAAAAGATGCGGCGCTGGAGCGACGCTTCCAGCCGGTCAAAGTGCCGGAAAACAATTTGATTGAAACTACGGCGATATTGCGCGAACTCAAAAAGCATTATGAAAAGCACCACGGCGTAACGATTGACGACGCCGTTGTACTGGAGACTATCGCTTACGCCCACCGTTATATAAACGACCGATTCATGCCAGACAAGGCAATCGATTTGATGGACGAGGCCGCGGCCCTGGTCCGGGTTGAGCGCGGCAAGACCAGCAAAGAACAGCGGCGCTTAAAGCGCGAGCTCAAGCTGATGGGCGAGCGGATGGAAGCGGCCGGTGAGCGCGAAGATTATGAGCGGGCAGCCAAGTATAAGCAAAAAATCAAGCAGCTGGAAAAACGGCTGGAAGAACAACAGGCTAAAAGTAACCAACGATCAAAGTTGAAAGTAACATCTGAAGACGTGGCCCAAGTCGTGGCGACCATGACGGGTGTGCCGGTGACCAGTATTAAAAAGAGCGAAGCTAAGTTTCTTACCCGGCTCGAAGCCCATTTATCTAAGTTCGTTATCGGCCAGGACGACGCAATCAAGGCCGTGTCTCAAGCGATTCGGCGCAACCGTTCCGGTGTCAGCGATAGCCAACGGCCGATCGGCTCGTTTGTATTTTTAGGCCCAACCGGTGTCGGTAAGACCGAACTGGCTAGGGTGCTGGCGCGAGAACTATTTTTAAGCGAAGAAGCCATGATCAAAATCGACATGAGCGAGTACGGCGAACGCCACACCGTAGCGCGGTTGATCGGTTCGCCGGCCGGGTATGTCGGTTATGAGGACAGCAATCAGCTGACCGACCGAGTCAGGCGACAGCCCTATTCGCTGGTTTTATTTGACGAAGTTGAAAAAGCCCACCCGGAAATATTCAATGTTCTGTTACAGATTCTGGAAGACGGCTATTTAACCGACGCCAAAGGCCGGCGTGTGGACTTTAGCAACACTGTCATAATTATGACCAGCAATATCGGCGCCGAAGCCCTGCAGCGGGAAGCGGCACTCGGCTTTCGGGCAAATCATGACGGTCAAAATTTACAGACTCTCCACGAAGAAAATGTCGAGCGCGTCCAGTCGGAATTGAAGCGAATGATGCGGCCGGAACTGCTAAACCGGATTGATAAAGTTATTGTCTTTAAAACATTGGGCCGACAGACCGTTCGTCGTATCCTCGATCTGCAAATCGATCAGCTTAACGGTCGGTTATCGGGCCGGCACTTGCTAGTCAAGGTGACGCCCTCGGCTAAAAAATTACTGGCCGAGTTGGGCTACGATCCAAAAAATGGTGTTCGGCCGCTGCGGCGGGTAATCCAAGACGAAATCGAAGACTATTTGGCTGGGGCGCTGCTAAGCGAGAAAATCGGCAAAGGCGACGTCATTAAGATAACGGTTAAGAAAGACAAACTGTCATTCGCACCAGTGGTGGGTTAAGGACTAAAGCAAAAGCTTCGTTTCGGGTCAGGACTTGGTACAATTACTCGGTGAAACAACGCGGCTTTATTCATCTGGCGGTCTTGCTCGTGACTCTGTTGCTCGGGCTGTGGGCATTTAATAATACGCGTGAAATCAGGGATTGGTGGACATTAAGGTTTTACGATCCACCCGCCGAGATCGCCAACCTGGCTGACAGAAGTTATTTAAGTAACGACGGACGGCGGTTGTTTTATGCCAGCCAACCAGAAATTAACAGTCGCGATGATTTTAATCTCAACTGTCCGTTTATAGATCGCAGTCTGGTACTCGGCTGTTATTCGCATGATAGAATCTATGTTTTCAAAGTGGAAGACGACAGATTAGCCGGGATCGAGGAAGTTACGGCGGCACACGAGTTGTTACACGCCGTCTATGCCCGGCTGAGCAGCGGCGAGCGCGAACGACTGAACCGCTTAACGGACGAGGCGCTCAAAACCGTGGACAATGAACGGTTCTTAAAGGCCGTGGAGGGCTACAGGGAAGATGACCCCGGCGCACTGCCAAATGAACTTCATTCGCTGTTGGGCTCAGAGATCAGAAGTTTGCCAGTCGAGTTGGAAGAGCATTATGCTAAGTATTTTACCGATCGTTTGCAGCTGGTTGCCCTAGCCGAAAGCTACGAGGAAGTATTTACTATGATCAATGACCGACTGGCTGGATTGGAGTCACAACTAACCCAACTGCGTCAGCGGATTTCGACGACCGAACAATCACTGGAATCACGAAAAGCCGAGCTCGATGCCGAAGAACAGCGCCTGAGCGCCTTGCGCCAGTCCGGGCAGATCGCTGCCTATAACGCCGCTGTCGGGGGGTTTAATGCCCAAGTCAACGGCTATAACGAGCTAATCGATAGCTACAAGGGACTGGTCGCTGACCACAACAAGTTGGTCGAGCAATATAATTCGGTGGCGTTAGAACAAAATCAATTGGTGCAGAGCCTAAATAGCAAGTTCCAACCGATCAATTAGCGGCTGAAGCTTAAGCTTTAGCCGGCTCAAAGGAGTTGCTATACTCAGTTCATGGCAAAATCAACGGTGAGGTACGCCTGTCAAAACTGTGGTGCCGTCTACGCTAAGTGGAGCGGCCGCTGCGCTAATTGCGGCCAATGGAACACGCTCGGCGAGCAGCTGGACGCGAAGTCAGCCGAAGCTTCGGCCGCAAAGTCCGGCCGGGCGATTACGCCCCAAGCGATTAATCAAAAGACTAAAGGCGTTAGTCCTCGCCTAACGACCGGCATCAGTGAAGTCGACCTGGTTTTAGGTGGCGGCATCGTGCCGGCTAGCGTAATTCTAGTCGCCGGCGAACCCGGCATCGGCAAAAGCACACTAATCTTAGAAATTGCCAATAACGTGGCCAGGCAAAAACCGGTGCTATATATCACGGCAGAAGAATCAATCGAGCAAGTTACCGACCGGGCCAAACGGCTTGGCTTGGCGGCCGGCAAGCTAGCGCTGGCTTCCAGCGCTAGCACAGACGATATTGTGGCGACGCTGCATGAGGGCGGCTATTCGCTGGTGATTGTCGACTCAATCCAAACTATTGCAACCGAGCAGGTCGGTTCCTCCCAGGGCTCCAGTTCTCAGATAACTAACAGTAGCCAGCTTTTAATCCGGGCCGCGAAACTAACCCAGACGGCGATGATTTTAGTCGGCCATGTTACCAAGGAAGGGACTATCGCCGGGCCAAAACTGCTGGAGCATTTAGTTGATACGGTCCTTAATCTCGAGGGCGATCGCTACGGCGGCTTCAAAATACTGCGCTCGGTCAAGAACCGTTATGGCTCGACTAACGAATCGGGCGTGTTTGAAATGACAGACAGCGGACTCAAAGCCATTGCCAACCCGTCAGCGGCGTTATTGGCTGAACGTCAAGCCAGCGACGGCTCGGTGGTGGTAGCTACTCTGGAAGGCAGCCGGCCGCTGCTGGTAGAGATTCAAGCGCTAGTCAACAAAACCGTGTTCGGCTACCCCAAGCGCACGGCCTCTGGTTTTGACCTCAACCGGTTGAATGTGCTGATCGCCATGTTGGAGCGCCGAACCAAGTTGAGCTTGAGCGATAAGGACGTGTATATCAACGTGGTGGGCGGGGTTAGGATTACCGAGCCAGCGGCGGATTTGGCCGTTTGTATGGCGATTGCTACCGCCGCCAAAGGGATGGCGCTAAAAGATGATTCGGTCGTGTTCGGCGAGGTTGGCCTGTCCGGCGAGGTCCGCCGGGTGCAGGGGACTGAGTCCAGGGTTAAAGAAGCCAGCAAGCTCGGCTTCAAATCGGCCATTGGCCCTAAGGCCGATAAAACTAATAGTTTTATTAAACCGGTATCTAACGTCCGGGACGCATTGAATCAGTTTTTATCAAAGTAACTTAGCCCCCAACTAGCAGCGATAAAAACGGGTCGTTAGTTGTCGACTTCAATATCGCGTGAGCCGGTAGCCAGTAGCTGATTACCAGCGCTCCTAGCCTCAACCGTGACGGTATAGTCGCCGTGGTCGACCTCATCGCTAAATGAAGCAACCGGGCCGAGGTTTTTGCAACCCCCAGGGAAGCCACACAACCGGTAATTGACCGTACCGCCAATCGCGTTCCAGCTCAAATCGACGTCACAATCACCGCCACCGCAGCTGTTCATAGAGTCGATGTTAATTGTTATGCCTTGGAAACTGGTGTTTTCGGTAGCCTCGTCGGAGTATAAAAGCTTGTCTACTACCTCTACCCGAACGGTGCCAGAAAAGCTCTTATTATAGGTGTATTGGGCCGAGTTGGTCGAGCAGCCGCTTGCGGGGATGGTGCAGGTTTTAACTAGCTCTCCGTTGACGTAGAAATTGACCTTGCCGTCGTTTAGTGGGTGGGTTCCGGCCGTATAGTCGACCGAAAAGTCACTCGATACCACGCTGAAACTGGTGATGTTGGGCGGGCTGTCGTCACAGTCATGAACGTCGTCTTTGTCTTTGATCTTGGTGGTGTTAGCGCTGTAACCAGCGCCTTTGGCCCAAGCGGCGAACATCGGGTCATCGGCCGGCAACTCCGGCGCGGCGCCGGTATTGGACACAACTTTCTTAGCCAGTTCCGGCGTGCAATCGGTGGCTAGCTTGTTGGAAACTGTGTCGATTGTAACTTTTTCGTTGTCCGAAGCCGGCACACCCTCAAACCATGATGCGGCGATGTCATTAATCACATTTTTACTGTTGGGCCCTGCATTGCGGCCGGTGGCGCGGTCGATTTTGACATTTTTTATACCTTCCGGCCGCTCAAAGGGAACGTCCTTTTTACCCTTGTGGTAATTACGCATGAATTCATTCCAAATCGGGCCGACCATCGGCTCGACGAAGGTGTACATCGGTTTGGAATCGTGGTTGCCGACCCATACGCCGGCCGTGACATGTTGGCTGTAACCCATCATCCAGCCATCGACTGATAAATCGGTCGTGCCGGTCTTGGCGCCGACGGTGTAACCCGGAACAACTAGGTTGCTACCGAGACCGAATGTTCCAGCCCGGGCCTGGTCGTCGGTTAAGATGCTGGTTATAAGATAGGCGATTTGCGGATCGATGACCTGCTCTCCTTCATCGTCTTTCCATTCTTTGAGGATCTCGCCTTGGCCGTTCTCGATCTTGAGTACGTAAGTCTGTGGTTTATAAACGCCGCCCCGGCCAAATGTGCCAAAGCCGTGAACGTGCTCAGAAACCTTGACCTCGCCAGCGCCTAGCACCAACGACAAGCCGTAGTCGCAGGTATCGCACAGCGATTTGAGCCCCATGGCCTGAGCTTCCTTAATAACATTGTCCACGCCAGCGATATAGAGGGCTTTGACGGCCGGAATGTTGCGTGAGCGGCCGATAGCTTCTCTTACCCGCATCGGGCCAGGGAATCGAAAGTCAAAATCGTGCGGCGCGTAACCATTAAAGTTGGTCGCGCTGTCCCAGATGATACTGCCCGGACTCCAACGGGGGTTTTTAAACATCTCGGCGTAGGCGTAAGGCTTAAAGCTAGAGCCCGGCTGCCGGCCGATCTCTGGCGTGGCGGCGTCATAGACACCGTAGTTTTTATAATTAAAGTCCCGACTGCCGACATAGGCTATGACTTGGCCGGATTTAGTATCCTCAGCTACCAGCGCGGCGTTGTCACCCATAGCGCCACCCTGGTTATAGCGGTGCTTAATAGCGTCTTCGGCCAGTTTCTGGGCCTTTAAATCGATAGTCGTAACTATTCTTAGACCGCCCTTGGTGACCGTTCCCTGGCCGTACTCCCTGACCAGATCGTCAATCACTTTTAGTACGAAGTGCGGCGCTTTAATGTTGCGGTAGGCGCTCCGCTTGCTCAGTGGTACGACCTTCTTTAAAGTGTCTTCACCTTTGGCCTCGTCGCCCTCTTGCGACGTGATGTAGCCCTGGTTGACCATTTGGTCGATTACATAGTGGGCTCGGCCGATAAGGTCATCGGTGTTTTGACCGTACGGCGAGTAAAAGGATGGCGCCTGAGGCAGTGCGGCAATTAAGGCCGCCTCATCAATAGTTAGATTTTTAGCGGACTTATTAAAGAAGCCATTTGCGGCCGCCTCGACGCCATATTCCAGCGCGCCGTAAGGAATTTGATTGAGATAGAAGCTAAGGATTTCATCTTTGCTGTACAACCGCTCGAGCTCGATCGCGAGAATCAACTCCTTAACTTTGCGGGTCAGGGTCCGATCGCTACCGACCAGCGCATTCTTGATAAATTGTTGGGTGATGGTAGAACCTCCCTGGGTCTCATCTGACGGGCTAAGGATATTGTTAAGAGCGGCTCTGGTCACGCCGGTAACAGAAAAACCGCCGTGGTGATAGAAGTCCTTGTCTTCAATCGCAATGGTTGCCCACTTGGCATAATTGGAAATCTGATCAAACTCAACTAGTACTCGGACTTGGCTGTCGGAACCATAGGTATAGAGCAGCGTCTTGCCGGTTCGATCGTACACTCTGGCGGCCTGTTCAAAGGTGATGTTGCGCGGATCTGGCAAGTCTTTTCGGAAGTAGGCAAAAAGGGAAATAACGCCCACCGCCGCTACGGTAAAGCCAATACCGGCGACTTTAAGCGCCATGATACCGCCCGTCCGGCTAAACCAATACTTAAAGAAACGCTTGGGGTGTAAACGGTAGGCCCAACGCTTGAGCGGATGCTTCGGCAGACTAGCTAAGTATTCGGCCCGCTTGCGCCGGCGCGACTCTGACTTGGTCAACCCGAGTCGTTTAGCCCGGCCGCGTTTGGTCAGATTAGCGTATTGCTTAAGGTTGGCAGTGGTGTCTTTGGCTTTGATTTTGCGGCCGTTGCCGACTAACCGGCTTAAGCCAACCTTAGTGGCTTTAGCTTTGCTGACGGCACGTTTGGAATGTTCGTTCAGCCATCTTTTGGCCGATTCCAAATCAAACCCCCGATAGGCGCTCATAGGTGGTTAAACTGCTCCAAAATTAACTTAGGCATTATAGCATTCATCAACCAGAATAACGGCGTCTCAGGTATACTGTTACAAAATAGTTATGGAAGACATTTTTATGCGCCGGGTGGCCAAAGTCTTGCCCGACGCCAAGCCACTAAAAGACTTAATGTCAGGGAAAAAAATCCGAGTCTATTTAGGTATCGATCCAACCGGCGGCCAGCTTCACATTGGACACGCTATTGGCATTAAGAAGTTAGTGGAATTTGCCGAGGCCGGCCACGAAGCCATCCTATTGTTTGGCACCGGTACAGTGTTAGTTGGCGACCCCTCGCAGCGCGATAGCGCCAGAAAGACCGTAAGCCAAGAGGAAATCGAGACTAATATCCAAACCTGGAAAGATCAGGTTGCGCCGATAGTTGATTTTGACAAAGTCACGATTAAACAAAATGGCGATTGGATTACCCAACTCAGCTTAAAAGATTTAGTTGAGATTGCTTCCAACATTTCTTCGGTTCAACTATTTAAGCGTGACGCATTTAAGCGCCGGATAAAGCGTGGTGACACCGTTTGGTTCCACGAAACGATGTACCCACTGTTGCAGGGTTATGATTCAGTCGTGCTCGATGTCGATTTAGAAATCGGCGGCACCGACCAAGAGTTCAATATGTTAATCGGCCGCGAGTTGCAACGAAAGATGAAAAATCGAGAGAAGTTCGTGCTGACAACGCCAATGATCAACGGCACCGACGGCCAGCCAATGAGTAAAACCAGTGGCAATTGCGTTTGGCTTGACGACTTAGCGCCGGACATGTATGGCAAGTTGATGTCGGTTAGCGATGAACAGATAATTCCGTATCTGGAGCTGTGCACGGACGTACCCTTAGTAGAAGTAGCGGACTTGAAGCAACAGATTGAGGCCGGCGCCAATCCTAAAGAGGCAAAGATGCGCATGGCTCGGGAAATTACAACTATCTGGCACGACAATGCAGCGGCTCAGACCGCTCAGGAACAGTGGACGGCCCAGTTTTCTGGCGGTGAGCTGCCGGAGGATATACCAAGTCTGGAGTTAGGGGTTGGGAGCTGGGAGTTGGCGGAATTGTTGGTAAAAACTAAGTTGGCCTCGAGTAAATCAGACGCCAAGCGGCTGATCGAACAAGGCGGCGTACGGCTAAATCAGAATAAGCTAGACACCGATTCTGTTGATATCAAATCAGGCGATATCCTTCAGGCCGGCAAACGCCGGTTCGTGAGGGTCAAGTAGTAATTGTTATTCAGTGGTTTGTATTTGGTTGATTTTTACAATTGATAATCGCGTATCTTTGCCGAGCTTGGTGCGGTAATTACCTTCTTTGATGGTATCCTCTGCGTAAAGGTAGTAGTCACCATTTTCATCAGTAGACAACACAACTGAGGAGCAGAAAAAATCGTCTACAATTATATCTGCTCGCGTTTCAGGGTCATACGCTTGATTCCATGCCCAGCCCTTATCGCCATAAGTGGAATATCTCACTTCTTTTTCAAGCTTGAGCTGCCCCTTGATTTTAAATAGGTGACCTTCGGGCGCTGAGAAAGACCGCTGGCCATCGAGCAGCTTTTTGGTTTGTTCTTCTAAATGTCCTTTGATCAGGGCCAGAAACTCAGCATTTTCAGCGATATCACTTAACGCCGCCTCGAAATCATCAAATTCAACAGTCCACTCAAACTCAGGATTTGCCGGTCGTCCTTGCGATAAAAGTTCAGGCATATTGCAGATATTTAATCACAAGTTATTCTCAACCCGAACCATAACCACTGTACGTTGCTATGATATGAGCAGTGAAACTGACGGACTCGGTAGAGACTATCAAAGGAGTGGGGGATAAAGTAGCCGCGCTCTTTAAGCGCATGGGTGTTGAGTCGGTCGAGGATTTGATTTATCACTTCCCCCGTCGTTACGACGATTATTCACATGTTGTAAAAATTAATAACATCAAACCCGGCCCAGTTACTATCAAGGTCGAAGTTAAAGATGTTCAGCAGCGGTATGTCCGCCGCGGGTTGCATATCACCGAAGCCGTAGTTAAAGACCCGAGCGGAACGCTCAAAATTACTTGGTTTAACCAGCCTTACCGGGCCAAGGCCCTTATGCCCGATAAACAATACTTTATATCCGGTGATTACCAGTTCAATAGGGACCGCTATTCGATTATCAATCCGGCAGCCGAGTTGGTTAGCTCGTTTCCTAAAAATACCGCGCGTATAGTGCCGATTTATCCAGAGACTAAGCGCCTTAAGTCCTTCCAAATCCGCCGGGCAATGCAGGAAGTCTTGCCGGTAATAGCTAGACTGCAAGATAACTTACCGGCATTTATCGTTAAAGACTTTGGGCTACTTCCTTTGAACCAGGCTCTTAAGCAGCTGCACTTTCCGGACGACCCGACCAATTTGACGGCGGCCAGGGATCGGTTGGGGTTTGCGGAGCTATTTGAGCTGACATTGGCTGGCCAATTAAATAAACTGGCTATAGCTGCTCAGTCTGGCCAGACTATTAAGTTCGACGAGGCTTTAGCTAAAAGATTCGTCGCTAGCTTGGCCTATAAATTGACCGACGCCCAGCGTAAAGCTGCCTGGCAACTGCTGCAAGATTTGAATAATAAGCGGCCGATGAACCGGCTGCTGGAAGGCGATGTCGGCTCTGGCAAAACCATCGTTGCGGCCATGGCCATTCTGATGGCGGCAAACAATGGCTATCAGGTGGCGTACATGGCACCAACCGAAATCCTGGCTCACCAGCAGCATGAAACACTTGGCAGCATGCTGAGTCCGTTCGGTGTTAAAACGGATATTTTTACAGGTTCATTAAATGAAAAGCGAAAAATGAAAACTGCTAAATCGATTGAGTCGGGTGAACCAGACTTAATCGTAGGAACGCACGCGCTTATTCAAAAGCATCCAAAGTTTAAAAACTTGAGTCTGGTAATTATTGATGAGCAACATCGATTTGGCGTTAACCAGCGGGAAAAGCTGCTCGGCAAGGCCACTAAAGTGCCACACGTGTTGACGATGACGGCCACGCCCATTCCACGCAGTCTGGCGCTGACAATTTACGGTGAGCTTGATATCTCAATTATTGACGAATTACCGCCCGGCCGACAGCCGATTATCACTGAGGTAATTCCCCCTGAGAGCCGCCCGAGCGTTTATAGCAAAATTGACCAGCAAATTGCCGCTGGACGTCAAGCCTATGTTATTTGTCCGCTGGTTGATGACTCGGATGTACTAGGAGTTAAAAGCGTGAATGAAGAGTTCAGACGCTTAAACTCAGGTTTATTTAAACACCGCCGAATCGGGCTAATGCATGGTCGGCTAAAAAGCGATGACAAAAACCGCATAATGACTGATTTCTCAACCGGCCTATATGACATTTTAGTTTCGACTACCGTAGTTGAGGTAGGCGTGGATGTCCCTAACGCCGCAGTGATGTTGATCGAGGGCGCTGAACGTTTTGGGCTGGCTCAGCTACACCAGCTTAGGGGACGGGTCGGTCGCGGAGAGTATCAGTCGTATTGCTTTGCGATTCCCTCAACCAACCAGCAACTTAGCCGGCGGCTTCGAGCTTTTGCCCAGATGAGAGACGGCTTTAAACTGGCCGAAATGGATTTAAAATTAAGAGGCCCCGGCGAGGTCTATGGTCTGGCTCAACACGGTGTGCTCGATCTGAGGATGGCCAAGCTAAGCGATGCCAAATTGCTGGCGAGAGTCAGACAGGCGGCCGACGACACGCTTCTGCGCTCGCCCGACCTGCTACAATACCCCCGACTGAAAAAACGCGTAAACGACTTGAGAAAGATAACAAATTTAAACTAATATGTATTCCGGCACAACAATATCCAATCTATCCGGTAAATTGATGGGCGTGCACCAAAAAATCAACCGGGCGGCCCACAAGAGTCTAAAACTGTCAGCTAAGGACAGCTTTTTCCCATCTATCAAACAGATCAATCATTTTGAGGGGCGCAACGGCCCCGACGGCATTAAGTCTAAGTCGACCGGCCAAGACGAACCCTGGCACTTTTATGATCCGTACAATCCAGATGACACGGCGCTACTCGAGGACGTGCACAAACACTATGACAACTTGGTTAACCAGCTGACTAAGCAAGACCAGGAAAAGGCGGCCTTTGAAGCTGCCTGGCTAGCCCACGCGTTGGTTGATGGCCTAACCCCAGCGCACCATTACCCCTACGAAGAGGAGCTGACTAAAATTCGCGGTTCTGGCAACGAAACTCGTGACACCATCAAGAAAAAAATTGTGGTTAGAGGCGAGACCAGACGGCAATCGCTCAAAAAAAATTGGATGATCTGGGGGGCAAAGGGGCTAATTACTACTCATGGGCTGTTTGAATTTGGCGTGGCTACAATCCTTGCCCCGATAAAGTTAAAACCGGCCAATATCAAGAGCATAGAAGTTGATAATACCAAAGCCCAAGGACTAGATCAGTTATTTATCAGCGCGGCTAGGCGGATTGCGTCCGAGTTCTCCTACGATGAGTTTTACCGTAAAGGCTGGACGCCGAGTCTTGCCCGCTGGGTCAGAAATGAGTTGGCGCCGGTTATTACCAAAGTCGTGACACTGGCCTGGCTAATGGCGCTTAACGATGCCAATAAAGCGTGAGAGTCATCAGCGGAGCGCTAGGCGGCCGGACATTTTACGCGCCCAAGGGATGGCGTACCCACCCGATGTCAGAACAGTTACGAGGCGCGCTGTTTAACATATTGGGTGATATAACCGGCCTGAGCCTGCTGGATGCCTACGCTGGCAGCGGCGCAATCGGTATCGAGGCGCTCAGCCGGGGCGCAAAATTCGTCCAATTCGTCGATATTGACAAAACTGCGCATAAAATTATCGAGCAAAACCTAGAATTACTTGACCTCAAAAAACGGGCTAAAGCCACGCTCGCCAACGTCGAGTTCTGGGGCAAACGACAAGCGGATAATAAGTTCGATTTAATCGTGGCTGACCCGCCTTATACGGAGGTTAATTTATCCACAATCGAGCATCTGGGCGCTCATTTAAAACCAAATGGGCTTATGGTATTATCACATCCAGGTAGGGAGTCTGCGCCGACCGTTAATGGAGTTGTTGTGGTGGACAATAGAAGTTACGGAAACGCGGCGCTGGCTTTCTACCGCCTAGCTTCGCGTTAGGCCACACGGCGTCAGGTGGACGCCGAGTACCTTTTTTTAGAGCCGGCCGCCAAGGCCGGTTCTTCTTATTGACGTAGGAGAGTATAATTTGCAACTAGGGTTCAACTAATTTAATAAAAACGAAGGTAAACATGGACACGGAAGATTCAGAGTTTGGTGTTGGCGATAGTCCACCGTTGCCGGAGGGCTTTCCACATTCACCGGGGCCAGAACGCTTGGGCGCGGTGGTTTTCGATTTGGCCGAATTGGCCATCGGAGTAGCCGACGAAGTCGACAACCAATCTAGCTACTTGCTAGCTGGCTGAGTCGATTCCATATCTGTTAAAATAGGCATTAGGGGGATGTGGTGGAATTGGTAGACACGCTAGGTTTAGGACCTAGTGCCGTTAAGGCGTGTAGGTTCGAGTCCTATCATCCCCACCACGTCAAAGCAAACTACAACCTCATTGGAAAACAAACAGGGAGGTCGTTTGTTTTTAGGTGAGGTTTCTGTTGTTTTTCCTCTTCAAATACTTAATCACCACACCCGCTAAAGCGGGGGCCAAGTAGTATAAAGTATTTGGTCGGGGCAATAAGTGGGAGCAGTAGCGATATCCTATAGTCCCCATCAGTAACAATCGATTGTGTATGGGTTTGCATTTATAATTAACAGAGGGTAAATTACGAAACTATATAATTAATTATATAACTTTATTCACCGGATTTATGCGAAAACAATAAATACACATAACTAACGACTATTCAGCTAATGATGGAAACCGGATTTGTCCGCCGCGTTCGGCCAGCATTCCCATTTGGATAAGCTCTTGGGTATGTTCTATCTGGTGTATGTCTTTGAACTTTCTTAAATCGAGAGTCACAGCTCCGTTGGGTAATACGGTGATGAAACTAGTTTCACGGCCTGTATCGGTGTTTCTCGCTAGTTTTAACTCTTCAAGTATCTTTTTTGCTATGAAATCGGGATAGTCTTGCTTTTCGATGGTTGAATATGTAAATACTTCCTAAGCGAGGTGACCGCAGATGATCGTCTCCCAGTTTCGTATTCTCCGCCTGTCATTTCAACTTCAACTTGTGTGCCGTCGGAGTTGAGGATTAAACAAACCCCTGACAACTCTTTGTACTTTGCGTTTCTAATATAGGCATTGCCATATCCATAGGATACTTCTCTATCCCAATAATTATGTGACGCGATGAAGACCAGAGTATGTTCGTTTCCCTCGAGCACCAATGATCTACCGCTTGTTTCCAAGCTCTTTTGACGTTCCATAAAGAGTTCTCCTACTTACGCTTTATTATAACATTTCATAGGACGATTGCACCGTTGGCTCTGCTATAATCACGTCTAATGACATCGGGACCAGAGGGTGGCCAAGGTTCAACTCCAGAACTGACGCACGAAGCTAGAATCGAGCGCCTTGAGAGATTGGTTGGCAAAGAGGCGCTGCTTGCGGCCACGAACGAACATTTTAATGAGGTACCAATTTTCGTCTTTCCTGATGGTAAAAGACCAGAGCGTAAAACCGACGGCGCGATCGGCTACGATGTGTACGCCAGAGCTATTGTCCACAATAACCAATTTGATCCGGAGTTATCGTATAAACGCCTTACTAGGTTTGATTTTTTTGCTTCGCCAGATGATAAACAACTTCGTAAATGGGTGCACCCTGACGAGTCCAACCCAAATCAATCTGTCCTCTTGCTACCGCCAGGCCAGCAGGTACTGATAGGCGTTGGCTTTGCGACGGCGCCAAACTATCCGCTTTTTTATTGGTTGGCGCCAAGAAGCGGGCTAGCAATGAATAACATCACAATCGCCAACGCCCCCGGCACGGTTGACCCTGATTACAGAGGCGAGGCTGGAGTCCTCTTGCAAAATAATTCAACCGAACACTTTGAAGTCGGACGCCATATGAGGGTAGCCCAAGCTATTTTTATGCCGGCCTGGATTCCGCGGCTCACCGAAGTGGATAGTCACGTGTTATTGGGGAGTACTCAGCGCCAGGAACGCGGCTTTGGTTCGACGGGTACTTATGACTAGCCTTTCTCTGTTATAATCACCTCCAAATGGCATTAGCAGTTCAACCGTATAAAGGCACCAGGGATTTTTATCCGCCGGATGAGCGCATCCAAAAGTGGATGTTCAATAAATGGCGGGAAATAGTCGAAAAATACGGCTACGAAGAGTATAACGCGCCGATTTTGGAGCTAATGGAGCTTTATCGAGCTAAAAGCGGCGAGGAGATCGCCGAACAACAAACGTATAACTTTACCGATCGAGGCGGCCGGGAGGTGGCAATCCGGCCGGAAATGACGCCAACGGTAAGCCGGATGGTAGCTGGCCAACGCCAAGAGCTGGCCTATCCACTCAGGTGGTATTCGATTCCTAATTTGTGGCGTTATGAACGGCCACAGCGCGGGCGTTCGCGGGAGCATTGGCAGCTAAATGTCGATATCTTTGGCGTCGATAAGATCGACGCCGAGCTCGAGCTGATTATGATTGCCGCCGACATAATGCGCTCATTCGGAGCCAGTGACGACATGTATCAAATCAGAATTAACAGTCGCAAGCTGATGGATCTAATTTTTACCGATTATCTGGAGCTGGACGTCGTTCAGGCCAATTTAATGGCCAAGCTGTTTGACCGCCAAGATAAAATGCCAGAGGACGCTTTTTATCGGGAGGCCGCCGGGATTTTTGACAATGAGCAATCCAATCAGAAGCTGCGCAAGTTGATTGAGGCCAAAAGCCTGGCTGATCTGCCCGAATCAGTGGTGCAATCTAAAGCCATGCGCCAGGTCCAATTGCTGTTTACGCTGCTCAAAGAAAGTAATATCAAAAACGCCCGGTTCGACGTCAGTTTAATGCGCGGATTTGATTATTATACCGATATCGTGTTTGAAATTTATGACAGCGACGAGACCAATAACCGCTCGATTTTTGGCGGCGGCCGTTACGACGGCATGGTGGGACTGTTTGGCGTGGAAAATCTACCGACGGCCGGTTTCGGCTTAGGCGACGTTACGCTGCACGACTTTTTAGAAACCCATAGGCTGCTGCCGGAGCTAAACAGCGAGACAGATGTTTATCTGGTAGTTATCGGCGATGTTTTGCGCCAAGCCAACGGTGTGGCTGGACTGTTAAGAAATGAAGGTGTCAACGTGGCAGTGGACGTCACCGGACGGGACGTGGACAAACAGATTAAGGCAGCCGTGAAAAAACAGATTCATTTTGCTTTGTTTGTGGGCGAGCAAGAACTGGCCGCAGAGCAGTTTACGCTGAAAGATTTAGAATCTGGCACGGAGGACAAACATTCGATTGAAAGAATAGTCAGCATCCTAAAAGACGAAAGAGAAAAGTAGACACTTAATCCTAAATTTAGGGTTGGTTCTTTAAAAGAACACTTGTTATAATCGCACTCCTATGAAGGTAGAGATAAAAGAGACGAGCGAGACCGGACGATTGCTGCACATTAGCGGCGATGAGGCTGATCTTAAAAAAATAAAAAACCATACACTTGATAATCTCAAGGCCAAAGTAAAGGCGCCCGGCTTCCGACCGGGCAAGGCCCCAATCAGTGTGGTCGAAAAACAACTGACGTCCGAGGCTCTGCAGCGCGAGGTGCTGGAAGAGGCAGTCAACCATTTATACTCCGAGACTGTTATTGATAAACAGCTCAGACCGCTGAGAAACCCCAAAATAGAACTGAAAAAATTTGTACCTTTTAGTGTTCTTGAATTTACAGCCGAGATAGAGATAATTCCGCCGGTTGGGCTAGGCGACTACAAGAAATTCCGAAAACAAGCCCAAAAAGCTGAAGTCAGCTCCAAGGAAATTGATCAGGTTATTGAGAACTTGAGACTAAGAACGGCGCAAAAGAACGAAGTTAAACGATCGGCCAAGAAAGACGACGAAGTATGGATCGATTTTGACGGCAAGGATGCCAAGGGCAAGGCCGTCGCTGGCGCGAGCGGCAAAGACTATCCGCTTAGGCTGGGATCCGATACTTTCATACCGGGTTTTGAGAAGAATTTAATTGGCTTAAAAGTCGGTCAAACCAAAAGCTTTGATGTTAAGTTTCCCGTTAGCTACAGCCACAAACCGATGGCCGGTAAAACCGTGGCGTTTAACGTCAAAGTCAAAACCGTTAAGGAAGTTATCCTGCCCAAGGCCGACGATAATTGGGCCAAACAGGTCGGCCCGGTGGCTGATCTTAAATCACTGCGGGACGATATTAAATCGCAGTTGCTGAGCCAAAAACTAGAACAAGCCGATAACAAGCTAAAAGACGACCTAGCCAAGGAATTGGTCGAAAAAAGCCAGGTGATCGTGCCGCCGGCCTTGGTGGAGGAACAGGCCAAACATATCCGTCAGGATTTTATCAATAATTTGGTTTACCGCGGATTGACGTTAAAAGAGTATCTCGAACAAGCCGGAAAAACCGAAGCTGACTGGGCCAAAGACGAACTTAATCCCCAGGCCGAGCGCCGGGTTAAAATCGGCTTGGTGTTGAGCGCTGTGGCTGACGCCGAGCAGCTGTCGGTCAATGATGAAGAAATTGATCAACGAATCAGCCTCTATAAAGGCCAGCAGCAGCGCCCGGATGCCCAAGTCCACTATGACACTGAAGACGGCCGGCGAGACGTAGCTAGCCGGATACTGACGGAAAAGACGCTGAATAAACTAGCAGAGTACGCTTCAAACTAGATTGGCACTCTAGCTTGACGAGTGCCAGCCTGGTGCGCTACAATTAGTCTAATGAGAAACGCGTCGATCCTGGTTCCGACTGTTATCGAGCAAACCAATTTGGGCGAACGAGCCTATGACATTTATTCGCGCCTGTTAAAAGAACGGATCATTTTCCTCGGCACGGAAATAAACGAACATACCTCCAATCTAATCGTTGCCCAGATGTTGTTTTTGGCTCATGAAGATCCCAAAAAAGATATTTATCTGTACATCAATAGTCCGGGCGGCAGTGTCTATGACCTGTTTGCGATCTATGACACAATGCAATACATCAAGCCGAACGTGCAGACAATCAATACTGGCATAGCCGCCAGCGCGGCCGCCGTTCTGCTAGCGGCTGGCGCTAAAGGCAAACGGTTTGCTTTGCCGCACAGCAAGATCATGATTCATCAGCCGACGTCCGGATTTAGAGGTACGGCCAGCGATATCGAGATCGGCGCCCAGGAGATTCTAAAGCTTAAAAATACGACTGAACAGATTATGGCCAGCCACACCGGGCAAAAATTGAAAAAAGTCCACGACGACATGGATCGGGATTACTACATGACGGCCGAGGAGGCCAAGAAGTACGGCTTAATTGACTCGGTGATTACCAACGAGGTCGAGCGCGAAAAAAAATTGAAGAATAGGTCGAACAAATAGCTTGACTCGGCTGAACTTTTTTGACAAACTAATCAGCTGAAGTAGATTAAGGGGCATTTTTAGTGTGCACCAAAAATAGTGCACATTGTAAGATGCCGGTCTTAGATGGGCTTCGATCGAGGAAAATAAAAAATACTGGCTTTATAATCAATTTTTAGTTAGTTCTTAAATTAGGGGGTTTATGGCCAAATCCGCCACGACTGAGCGTGTTTATTATTCTAAAGTCGACGAAGCCGTCAAATTAGACAACCTTATCGAACACCAACTGTCATCCTGGCAGTGGTTTGTCAAGTTTGGCCTGAGCGAGATCTTCGAAGAAATCAATCCGATCGAAGATTATACCGGTATCAAGTTGTCGATGAACTTTAAGTCGCACCGATTTGAGGCGCCAAAAATCTCGGAAATCGAGGCCAGAGTCAACAATATAACCTATGAAGCGCCGCTGATGGCGACGATTGAATTGATCAACAAGGTGACTGGTGAGGTCAAGGAACAAGAAATTTATTTGGGTGACTATCCCTGGATGACCGACCGCGGGACGTTCGTTATCAACGGCTCAGAGCGGGTGGTCGTATCCCAACTCATCCGTTCGGCGGGCGTATTCTTTACCGCTCAAACGTCCGGTACGACCAGTCTATATGGTGCCAAAGTTATTCCGGGCCGTGGTGCCTGGTTAGAATTTGAAACCGCCAATAACGGCGCCATGTATGTCAAGATTGACCGCCGCCGCAAGATTCCTGTGACGACGCTGCTCAGAGCGTTGGGCTATAGTAACAATAGTCAAATAAAGGACTTGTTTGCTCATGTCGACAGCGGTGCGACCAGCTTCATTGACGCCACGCTTGATAAGGACCCGTCCCGCTCAACCGGTGACGCCTTAATCGAGGTTTACCGCCGGCTGCGGCCTGGTGATTTGGCGACAGTAGAAAATGCCAAAAGTCTGTTGGAAAACATGTTCTTTAGTTTCAAGCGTTTCGATTTTTCTCGTGTCGGCCGTTACAAGATCAACAACCGGCTGGATTTGAACGTTCCCAATACTATCAAGAACCGCACCATGCGGCTGGAAGATTTGACCGCCATTATTGCTGAGATTATCCGGCTTAATAACACCCAGGATTTACCAGACGACATCGACAGCCTGGCCAATCGCCGCGTGAAATTAGTCGGCGAGCTGGTCCAGCGGCAATTTAGGATCGGTCTGTTACGCATGGAGAGAAACGCCAAAGACCGGATGTCAATGTCGGAAATCGAAACCGTAACTCCAAGCCAACTGATCAACGCCCGGCCGGTTGTGGCCGCCGTACGAGAATTTTTTGCTTCGTCCCAACTCAGCCAGTTCATGGATCAGATCAATCCACTCAGCGAATTGGCCCATAAGCGGCGTTTAAGCTCAATGGGCCCCGGTGGCTTGAGCCGAGAACGAGCCGGGTTTGAAGTCCGCGACGCTCACGCCACGCATTATGGCCGGATGTGTACAGTCGAAACGCCGGAAGGCAGCAATATCGGATTGGTACTTAACCTAGCCACCCACGCCCGGATAAACGAGTACGGCTTCGTGGAAACGCCGTATCGCAAGGTAGTTAACGCCGTGACGGCCAAAGACGCCGCCGGACACATTGCACGAGAAGGCCTCAAGGACGCCAAAGGCAAGGTGGTGGTCAAAAAAGGCCAACAAATAACTAAGGCTGCCGCTCTCAAGTTGGCCAAGTCTGGGCGTGTCACTTTTCCGGTTAAGTCGCGGGTTACCAATGACGTGGTCTATATGGACGCCTACGAGGAAGAGAGCGCCGTAATCACCGGGGCGGGTACAGAAACCAGCGATGACGGCTATTTTATAGAATCACGGGTCAGCGTCAGGAACCGATTGGTGACCGGCGAAGCCGACGCCGACGATGTGACCCACATGGACGCTTCCCGAGCGCAGATTATCGGCGCCAACGCCGGTTTGATTCCGTTTATCGAAAAAGATAATGTCGTTCGCTCCCTGACCGGAGCCAACCAGCAAAAACAGGCAGTACCGCTGCTGCAGGCTGAGGCGCCAATTGTTGGGACCGGCCTGGAGGCCGTGGTCGCCCGTAATACTGGCCAACTGATTTTAGCTGAAGCTGCCGGCAAGGTTGAGAAAGCTACGGCCGACGAAGTAGTAGTGAAGTACGCCAAGGTCAGAAAGACTTATCGGCCGTCGCATTTTGTCCGGAGTAACGAAGGAACGAATATCAATTACCGGGTGGTAGTCAATTCTGGTGATAAGGTCAAAGAAGGCGATATCCTGGCGGAAGGCATGTCAATCGAAGGCGGCGAACTGGCGATTGGTAAGGATGTCCTGGTCGCTTTCATGCCCTGGGGTGGATTTAACTTTGAAGACTCGATTGTTATCAGCGAGCGGTTGGTTAAGGACGACACCTTCACTTCCATCCATATCGTTGATTATATGACTGAAGTTCGCGAGACCAAGCTGGGTCCCGAACTCGTCACCCGCGATATCCCCAACGTGTCGGAGGAAAGTTTACGTCATCTCGACGAAGACGGTATCGTGCGTGTCGGGGCGGAAGTCAGGCAAGGTGATATCTTAGTCGGTAAGATTACGCCAAAAGGCGAGCAGGAATTATCCAGCGAAGAACGCTTGCTGCGTGCCATCTTCGGCGAAAAAGCCAAAGACGTAAGAGATACTTCCCAACGAATGAGCAACGGCAAGCACGGTAAGGTCGTCGGCGTCAAAGTTTTCAGCCGCGACGAAGGCCACGATCTTAAGGCCGGTGTGATCATGCAAATCCAAGTGTTTGTGGCCCAAATGCGAAAAATCCAGGTCGGCGATAAGCTAGCCGGCCGGCACGGCAACAAGGGCGTAATTGCTCGGATCTTACCAGCCGAAGACATGCCATTTATGGCCGACGGCACGCCGGTTGATATCGTGCTCAACCCGCTCGGTGTGGTATCAAGAATGAATATCGGCCAGGTGTTTGAGACGCACCTCGGTATGGCTATGCGGACGTTGGGCCTGAAGGTCGCCTCGCCGGCATTTAGCGGCGTGAGCATCGATAAGATTAAACAATTGCTGAAGCAGGCCGGTTTGCCTGAAGACGGTAAATTCCAACTATATGACGGCCGCAGCGGTGATGCCTTCAATCAGCACTCGGTAGTGGGGTCAATGTACATGCTGAAGCTGGAGCACATGGTGGTTGACAAGATCCATGCCCGGTCGATCGGTCCCTACACTATGGTCACCCAACAGCCCTTGGGCGGAAAGGCCCAAAACGGCGGT
Organism: Candidatus Saccharimonadales bacterium; assembly: GCA_036397795.1. Taxonomy (NCBI): domain Bacteria; phylum Candidatus Saccharimonadota; class Candidatus Saccharimonadia; order Saccharimonadales (SeqCode); species Saccharimonadales bacterium (SeqCode). The sequence goes on along the minus strand of DASWIF010000065.1, from coordinate 2,124 downwards.
CAACGCTTTGGCGAAATGGAAGTTTGGGGTCTGGAAGCCTATGGCGCGGCCGCGTCATTGCAGGAAATGCTAACGATCAAATCCGACGACGTCTTTGGCCGATCCAAAGCCTACGAGTCGATTATCAAAAAAGAGCCAATCGTCGGGCCGAAGGTGCCAGAGTCGTTTAATGTGCTGGTCAAGGAGTTACAGGGTTTGGGTCTCAAGGTTGATTTGATTGAAAGCGATGCTAAGCAAATTGATGCTGAGGCTTTGTTGGCCGAATCGATTAAAAATGTGGCCGAACACAGCCCTCAAGTCAAACCGGATGAGGACACGGCCACACCGCTAGACGTAACGGCGGATAGCGTGGTGGACGAGTTTGCCCTAGCCGAAGACGGCAGCGGCGGCGATGATGACGACGACAAAGCTAAAGCCAAAAAAGCCAAGGGTAAGAAAGATGACTAGATACAGCTACAGCCGGGACATATCTGATTTTAACGCCGTGCGGTTATCGGTCGCGAGTGACGACGACATTCTGTCCTGGTCGCACGGCGAGGTGACCAAGCCGGAAACGATCAACTACCGTACCCAGAAACCGGAACGGGATGGTCTTTTTTGTGAAAAAATCTTTGGTCCAGTCAAGGACTTAAACCCGCATGATGCCAAGCTAAAGGGTGTGCGCTACCGGGAGATGGCGGTTGATAAGAAAGGCGAAATCGTCACCAAATCGATCGTCCGTCGGGAACGTATGGGGCATATTAACCTGGCCGCGCCGGTGGCCCATATTTGGTTTATGCGCGGTACGCCGTCGGCTATGGGGCTCCTGCTCGGCATGACGGTCAAGAACCTGGAGAGGATCGCTTATTTTGCCAGTTATGTCGTGTTGTCTGCGGATACTGACAAACGAGACAAGTTATTGGCAGACTTGGCGGCCGAAAACGAAGCTGACTCGACCGCGATTAAGACCCGCTACGAAAAAGCCGCCGAGGCCGAAGAGGCTGATATCAAAGCGCTGGCTGAAGCTCAAACCAAGGAGCTGGAAGAAGCCATGCAAGAATACAACGAGAAAAAAGACCAACTAGAGAGTTTGGAAGAGTTACGGCTGATGAGCGAAGTGGACTATCGCGACTTGCCCGCCGAGTATCGCCAGATAATAAAAGTCGGTATGGGCGGTGAAGCTCTCAAAGCCCTGTTAGACGCCATCAACCTGGACAAATTGATCGAAGAACTGGGCGCCGAATCAGAAGAAACCCGGGGGCAGCGCAAAAAGAAAATCGTTAAACGGTTGAAGGTGTTAGAAAGCATGCAACAGGCCGATATCAAACCCAATTCAATGGTCATGACGGTCGTGCCGGTTATCCCGCCGGATCTGCGGCCGATGGTTCAATTGACCGGTGGACGGTTTGCCACATCGGACCTTAACGATCTCTACCGCCGGGTGATTAACCGGAATAACCGCCTCAAAAAATTGATTGATCTGAAAGCGCCGGAAGTAATCCGTCGTAATGAGATGAGAATGCTGCAAGAGGCGGTCGATGCCCTAATTGATAACAATAACGCTCGCAGTGGCCGGGCGGTCAGCTCGACCGGCGGCCGCCGAAGGCTGAAATCATTAAGCGATATGCTCAAGGGCAAACAAGGCCGGTTCCGGCAGAACCTACTCGGTAAACGAGTAGATTATTCCGGTCGGTCGGTCATCGTCTCCGGGCCAGAGCTTAATATCAATCAGTGCGGCCTGCCCAAGATGATGGCTTTGGAGCTGTTCAAACCCTTTGTCATCGGCCATCTAATCGATAACGAATTCGCCCACAACATTAAGTCGGCGACCCGCATGATCGAAGCCGGCGAAACCGTCGTCTGGGACGCACTAGATGAAGTCACAAAGGGTAAGTACGTGTTGCTAAACCGGGCGCCGAGCCTGCACCGGCTGAGTATCCAGGCCTTCCAGCCCAAGTTGATCGAGGGTAAGGCCATTCAGTTGCATCCGCTGGTCTGTAAGGGCTTTAACGCCGACTTCGACGGCGACCAAATGGCCGTGCACGTGCCGCTTAGTCAAGAAGCCCAAGACGAGGCCGCCAATATCATGGTTGCCAGTAAAAATCTGCTCAAACCGGCCGATGGATCGCCAATTTTACACATCGA
>DASWIF010000064.1 GCA_036397795.1 Candidatus Saccharimonadales bacterium | reverse complement strand
ACATTTGGGTCACCGAAAATTTTGTTTAAGAAAGCCATATAGTTTAACAAAAAACGTGTTCAAAGCAGGTCTAGTATACCTGAAAAATTCGAGATCGGCAAGCCTGCCGTTCTCTGGCAGCAAAAATCAAAAAGACAAATTACTAAAACCCCAAAAGCTGGACTTCTTCCTGAAGCTGGATACCCAGCTCGTTGCGAACCCGCATCTTGATTTTAGAAGCGAAAATCACGACATGCTCGGCCTTGCCGTCACCGGTATTAATCATATAGGCGCAGTGTTTGGGTGAAACTTGGATACCGCCAATTTTTTCGCCGGCGTAACCGAGTTTGTCCAGAATAAAGCCGACCGGCAGTTTGCCGAACTTGGTGGCCTGAGCGTATTGCTCTTCGGTAATATCCAGCGCGCGCATGACTCGGGCTTTATCAACCTCCACTCGACTCAATTCAATATTTTTAAAAATACAGCCGGCACTCGGCTCGGTCGGTAAATGTTTCCGGTTTTCAAGCGTTAAAGCCGCGGCCGCGGTCATTTCTTTGGGAGTTGACCGTTTGAGCTGTAAATTCACGCGCAATAACACGCCGGGTTGATCTTTAAAAATACTATGCCGGTACGTAAAATGACAATCCGAATTACTTAATGTTTCAACTCGGCCGTCACGATATATCTCAACCGTGTCTACCACATCCTTTATTTCCTGGCCAAACGCGCCGGCATTACCCCGAACCGCGCCGCCAACGCTGGACGGAATTCCGGCCAGCTTCTCCAAACCAGAAAGCCCGGCTCGCGTGGTGAGGGTAACAAGTTTTTGTAAATCCGCGCCGGCCTCGGACATCGCTCGCTCATCTTTCAACTCAATAATACCGTCAGTCAGCTTGACGACCAAGCCGTCAAACCCCTGGTCGGCAACTATAACGTTACTGCCCAAGCCAATCACGGCAAAACGGATGCCAAGTTGATCCGCGGCCTGACAAGCCTTGAGGAGCTGGTCGCTATTACGGGCGATAAAAAAATACTTGGCCGGCCCACCAATTTTAAACGTGACTTGATTTGCCATCGGCTCATTTCCCTGAACCGTTTCGTCTATGAGCTGTTTGAGTTTTTCAAGCATATGCCTGATTATAGCGTATTTTAGAGTATTTTCAAGTTGAGTGGATAACTGGTTGATAACTTTACCTTGACCCAATCAAAACCAAGGACTAAGCTAGAAATTACTCTTCTTTCAAGAGTCGGTTCTGGCTAATGCTTACGGTCAGACCGCGGTTTACGAGTCAAGCGCGAGAGAGCGAAATGCCGACCATGTCGGCAGTGGGCCCACAACAAAGGTTCGTAACTTCCAAACGGCCTTTCCTCCGGGCCAGAATCGAACCGGTCGCTTTATCTCGACGCCCTCGTAAACCACCCCGGCTCGCGGTTATTGTGAGTTTAAGTCAAGGTGGACGCGACTAACGGTACCCACGGGGTATCAGCTCCAAAAACCGCAGTTGTTGGTGGAGAAGCGGCGTTCCAGCCCTTGGGCAAAACA
>DASWIF010000063.1 GCA_036397795.1 Candidatus Saccharimonadales bacterium | reverse complement strand
TGATTTTGTCAATTTCGAGTTTTGTTTGACGGATATCTAGGATTTCGAGTAAAATAGAGACAATTTTAAGACCTAAAATACTTGGAGAAAGGGCCACCACCTATGGATAAAATGAGCTTGAGCAAGGTATTGGGGGGAATTGCCGTCGTCGCGATTGTCGCGGCCGTTGGCTATGGTTTATTAAATAGAAGCGTTGGTTTCCAGGATGGGGGAGTAGACGTAAACAACACCGCCTGTGATGAGATTGGCGCCGCCCGCCAAGCGGTTAACCAGGAATTAAATGACCGTAAAACAGCGGCCGCTGAAACTTTGGAGACTGAGATGGAATCCGCCTCGGACGCGTACTGGGCTGAGAACCGCCGGCTGGAGTCGGTTCACCACGAATGCATGACCGGCGCGCTGGTCGCTGATCCGTGCAAAGCGCCGTTTGAAAAAATTGGTCAGCTGTATGAAGAAATTATGGCAGACTTTGCCGCTGATAAAGGATTTAACGAAGCCAAGTTTAATGAACGCGAGCAAGCCAAAAAAGATTATGAAGAGTGCGTGGAACGGGCGCGCAACGACGAGTTTTACGAAGCCGACAAATCCAAATGCGATGCCGATTTAGCGGCCGGCCAATCTGCCAACCAGCAAACCCGCCAGGCGGCGGAAGCGGCCGCGCAGGCTAAGCACGACGCGGCCGTGGCTCAGGCCGAAAGCGCGCACCAAGCCAAACATGGTATTCTGGACGCGATTGAGGAAAAATGCAATGAGCCAGCCGGGAACACCAACGTGAATGCCGGCGCCATTAGCGCGGGCAGTACGGGTACGACTATTTCAACCGGCTCGGCCTGCACCGGTACATTTGAAGGTAATGATCCCGAACTTCGGGCTCGCCTGAGTTTGCTTGAAAGCCAGCTCCAAAAAGCCCGAGCCGCGGGGCTGAGTGGCGGCTTGTACGGAACTGACCACTTACAATCAGCCGTTGACCAGGCTCGCCAGGAATTGCGCGAGTCAGAACGCAGTTGTACCACGGATGCTGATTGCGGCGACCCAACTCCGGTCTGCTGCAGCAATACCGAGGTTGGCCGCGTTTACTGCGATGCCGGCACGTGTGCCAATGAACGCGTCGCGTGTGATGACGGCCAAATTTGTGCCGGCAGCCCGGCCATGTGCGTTAACCCGACCACTGGCGCGCAAAGCCAGCCGATTGAGCTGGGTCGAACGATTCCGGAAGTTGGTTCATGTTCAATTAACCTCCAGAATCTAGACTTGCAACAAGGCAGTCCAGGCTCCGCCCGTTTCGAAATTGTTGGGTTTCCGAGCTGGGTTCACGCCAGTCAAGTCGGCGGAAACTTACCGGCCAGTTCAAATTTAACCTACGACTGCAACACGGTTCAAGGCTTTGGTCCGGGTACCTACACCGCTAACGGCAGCATTTTGGTCAAAGACGGCGGCGGGAACCTCATCAACACTATTCCAGTTAACATCATGATTACAGTTGAGCCAGCTCAGCAGGATCAAATCGCGGTTATCCAGTATGGTAGCTACTACATCCCAGTCGATCAAATTCATAGCGGCACTGGTCAAGAATGCGATCAAACTGAACACTGGCACGCTAACGGGCCGACCGTGACCGCAACCGATGGCACTAAATTATCCGACCCCGATCCAAGCGGGTGTGGGTTTGGCAAAACCTCGCAGGTACCGGTCATGCACATGGCCGCGCCTTCCGTCCAGGGTGAGATTAGAGTTGAAGGACTCGACAGCTTAAGGACGCGCTAAAGTGAAAAAATTGTTAGAATTGAAGGCTTTGGACAATATCTCGCAATAATTTTAAGCATACCTATGAAATTTGCTGAAATTACACGAATATTTAAGAGGCGGACTAAGACTTCCGAGGGCAATGGCAAATTCGCCGATTTTTTTCTGAATGCTCAGCCTGAGAAAAAACGTGAAGTAATATCTGAAGCCGCGCGAGGTGCCAATAAAGACCAGCAGAAGATATTGCTCAGATCTCGATCCTAGAAAGAGTTCAATCCGACAATAGAAAACCGCTCAGTTTAACCAGCTAGCGGTTTTTTGTTTCTCTAAAAAGTGTCGAAAAACTTGACACTTTTTTTGAATTATGTTAATTTCGGCTCAGCCCTTTTGAAGGAGGAGAGAAATGAAAAAAGCCTTTAGTCTCATCGAATTGTTGATTATGGTGGT
>DASWIF010000062.1 GCA_036397795.1 Candidatus Saccharimonadales bacterium | reverse complement strand
AGCAAGCGTGGCGGCGGGTGAGGGATTCGAACCCTCGGTACCCATACGTGCATCAACCGATGAAAGTTGTCTACACTAGGCACACCGGTTTTGGAGACCGGCACCATCAGCCACTCGGTCACCCCGCCATTTCTTAGGTGTTTATCTCAGCTTCCTTTCTATTTTTCTTCCACCAAGTTGCTTGAATCTAGTTTTAGTAAAACAGTAGTAAACTGAAAATCCGCACCTAACGGTAGGCGTGGCGTGATAGAATTTGCATAATCCACGCCTCCCGTTAAATGCGGAAAGCATTTTTCTATCACTTTTGGGGTTATGCGGCCCGATGTTTATACCAATATACGAGGCACTTAGCCTATACTATTAATTATAAAACCTGGCTGACCCCCGTGTCAACAGACACGGCTTAAAATACTGTCAAACATAGCTCCGTGTGGCTGTTTCCGGTGCGAGTAGCGGAAAGCATACTCATCAACGTAAGATTGCAAGTATTTGGGGTCAACGTGCCTATAAACACCTATGATACCCCTCTTAATATGCGACCAAAGGTTCTCAACATTCTGAGTGTGGGTTAGCCCGATGGCGAAGTTGGTCTGATGATTGACGCTGGCGTGCTTGTAGCCCAATTTGTCCAGATTAATGTAAACCGGATATTGGTCGCTATAAATCTGGCTGCCGCCTTTAATACCAGCTTGTAGCTCGGGTATCAAAGAGCGTGAACCAGAGCTTTTGACGTGCCGGACTTTAGCTCGGCCTTGCCGTTCAACCATACCCATAACCACGGCCTTGTCGCCGATATGACGACCTTTAGTCCGGCCACGACCATCACTTTTACCGCCAACGTAGGTTTCATCAACCTCGACCTCTCCTGACAGCATATCTTCATCGTCAGCCATTAGCTTGCGTATTTGATGGAACATTCGCCACGCCGTTTTGTAGGTAACTCCGAGCATACGCTCAAGCTGTTTAGCGGATATTCCAGCACGGGTTTGAGCCATAAGGTAGATAGCATAGAACCAATCTTGTAGCGGAGTGCTGGACTTTTCAAAGATAGTGCCAGCCAACGGGTGGATTTGGTGTCGGCAAAAGCCACAGGAATACGCTTTGCGACCCTCAATCTTATAAAATTTGTTGTTCTTACCGCAGTTAGGGCAGTCCAGCATCTCGCCAAACCGCATAACCTTGATTTCCTCAAGGCAGGCGTCATCATCGGGAAACCGATAATTGAATTGTCTTACAGTAAACTTGTTGTTCATACCCCTAATATTAGCAAACTAAGTCCGTGTTGTCAAGGGATAATTGCCCTGGCCAGACATTGCTTCTTCGGTTAATACATTTCATAATGATTAACCATGCCAGCTGAGATGGAACCTCAACCCAGTTTTGGGGAAGTTATAAAACAGCACATAACGCGGCTGGTTGCAGACGGATATTATGACCTGGATGAACTTAAGGACTATCGTAAGCCGGAATTCGCAGGCATAATTTACCCCAGTATTTATGCCGAATTTGTGCTTAAAAGCGGAGAGACAATTAGTTGCCAGGCTCCGCTTGATAACGATGACGAATCGTTATTTGGTCCAGCCAGTCGGTATGGACTGGACATTGAATTTCCGATTGAGTTTGAAAATGACCTCCCGTGCCAGCGGTATTTGGCGCTAAATGTTGATGAGGGCACCGATCGGATAGGCCATATTGCACGATGTAAAATATATTTCGACGAAGCTGGAGAACCGGTAATCGTTAAGAGAGATATGATTCATATTGACCACGAACCAGCTTGGGACAAAGCCGGATTTATCCAAGATCTGGCGAAGAACGTCGGGCAGGCCGAACCGCCGCCGCTGAGTGCCGCAGAGTATAGGGACATCGAGTCAGTACTAAGATGGGTTGACCCGAGAATTCACGCTGTTAAGCCATTTCATTTGAGGGACGGCTAGGCAATAAGAGCGGACCGGCGGCTGAGATTAAGCTAGGTGGTTGTGGCACCGCTGAAGATAAGGTGGGGTCCGACTCCCGACGAGGGGTTAATTACCAAGGGCAAAACGAATTTGGGCCGGAAACGATTAACGTTGTATACTGATACTAGTACCGTGTCAAGTCCGCACACATAAAAAGCGGGCAGTACCTATTTAGTTTAGGAGGAGATGATGGTTGTCTTGCAGGCCGGAGCCGGCCGGGGACTATGGGAGGGCTTCCGGCAAGCTTTCCGGATGGGTGACGTGGATTTCTTCATGCTACTAGTCCTGATTGGACTGGGCGTGGGCATCTACTATGTTTGGCAGAACCGAGGAAGGCGATGATGATGAAACGCAGTTTCGTGCTAATGCTGGCTCTGCCGTTCTTGGTCGGGTCGGCTTGCGTCGGAGGCGAAGAGCCAACCACGCTTACGTTGCCGCCACTACCGACCACAACGCTCGTCGACATTCCAGGCTTTGACGAAGACAGTGGTGACGAGGAAGATGACGGGAGTCCGTTTACTGGGGTCGCGTATGAACCGTCGATGGAGCCGGCGCCTTGCTTGGTACCAGAAACAGCCGGTTCGTACGAGGGTTGTTTCGTCCGCGTGACGACTTGGCAGGCTATCCACGAGATGCACCTGGACGTCACGTTGTTCTACGCCACGGTCTATCAGCAAACCCTGGCGGAGACAATCGACTGGTCCGGAGGATACGTCACGGTTCATCCCGGCGAGACGCTACAGACGGAGTGCGGTCCTCAAGACGACTGGACACTGCTGTACTGCCACAACGACCAGAAGGTATACATCGGAGTCAGTGCCGCCTGGGACATCCTCTCGAGTGAGGCTGGCGATTACGGACTTGTCTTGGCCATCGCCCACGAACGGGGTCACGCCTTTCAGGGCAATTCGGCCATTGGCATTGTTGATCTGACCAACCAGCGAGTCGAGGAGCTCTATGCCGCCGGGACAGACGCCGACCTCAGGGTCTTGGCTGACATCTTGGTAGCAACCGAGAACCAGGCCGACTGCATGGCTGGTGCTGCCGCCAATTTCTTTGCCAACAACGGCTTTGAAGAAGCAGACGACGTCATTCAAGCGGTCCAGGTGGCCGGTCTCTGGGGGCTGCTATCCGAAGCGGAGAAACAGCAAATCGGCGTGGCAACGCATGGCAGCGTGGACGAGCGGGTTGGCCACTGGACACGCGGGTATCGTGATGGCCTGGAGGCCTGCGAGAACGCGTTTGTCAAGTTGGTGGCCGACGGACAGTTACCGGCCGAGGTCAACATCGACTTGCGTGACTCCCAGACAGTCAGACTCAACCAACTTGTGCCCATTTCCGACGCTGAGTGGGAAGCCGCTTATACGGCCTATCCGTTCGACCCCTACGCTGGCCGCGACTGAGCTTTGTTGGTTGGGAGAAGCAGCAATGCTCTCCCAACCAAAGCTCGCAACAGCGATTTGGCACGGTACATTTATCAAGCAATTATTAAGGCTAGTAAGAAAAAACTTAATCCGATGCGTTTTAATTGACGCCGCTTAGGGCTGGGCTACCGCATTCGGCGGTAGTTTAGCGACCTTTGGTAGTCAATCCGCGCCAGATAGTCTTTTTGATAATCTTTTTAATGAGTCCCATAGTCCTTATAAGCCTAGCATCTTTGCCGGTTTTTTTTTGGGCCTTACTTAAAAAGTTAGTAACCAAACTTAGGCTGATTATTGCTAGACTTGAGCTACCGCTATGGCAGATGATCATCACCCGCCCAGCCAGTCGAGTTTAGCCGAGTATATTAAGTTTGCCAGCGTGCTGGGGCTGATCACTTTGACGGCTGGTCTCGCCGGCGGCGGGGAATTGGCCGAATTTTTGCGCTGGTTCATGGGAGTGTTTTTGGTGACCTTCTCGGCCTTTAAGTTTATCGGCTACAACATGTTTACGCTCATGTTTAGCGGTTATGATCTGCTGGCCAAACGCAGCCGGGCCTATGCCCGGGCCTATCCCTTCATCGAGCTGATATTAGGCCTATCGTTTATGTTTGATTTGCTGCCGACTGTCCGCAACTTGGCGGTAATCGGGACAATGGGCGTCGGTTCGATCGGCGTGATCCAGGAAATTTACCATCGCCGCCGAGGCGTGTACTGTGCTTGCCTGGGTAACATTATTAAATTGCCGTTATCCAGTGTCAGCTTGGTTGAGGACGTAGCCATGGTGGCCATGGCGGGCTACATGCTGACGGTCTAAGCGACGGTTTGTGATAAAATTAACCGCAAAGCGACAAGGGTAAAAAGGGAAGGGATTGGCATGAACGGATATTTGATGTTCGCGTTTTTAGCCAGCTTAACGGCGATTGCCTACGGCAGCTGGTTGGCCATCTGGGTGGTGAAACAGCCTAGCGGCGACAGCAAAATGAAAGAGATTGCAGCGGCCATTCAGGAAGGCGCCAAAGCTTATTTAAACCGCCAATACCGTACTATCGCGCTGGTAGCGGTGGTGGTGTTTGTCGGTTTATACGCCTGGCTGGGCGCAGCCACAGCCTGGGGGTTCTTAGTCGGCGCTGTAGCATCGGCCTTGGCCGGCTACATCGGTATGAATGTATCAGTCCGGGCTAATGTCCGGACGGCCGAAGCGGCCAAACACTCGATGAAAGCGGCGCTTAAAGTGGCCGTCCGCGGCGGCAGCGTAACGGGTCTGATGGTAGCCGGGCTGGCCCTGCTCGTCGTCACCGGTTTTTGGTATTTAACAGAGGATTCAGCTGCGCTTATCGGTCTGGGCTTCGGCGGCAGTTTGATTTCGATTTTTGCTCGCTTGGGCGGCGGTATTTTTACCAAAGGGGCTGATGTCGGCGCGGACTTGGTCGGCAAAGTGGAAGCCGGCATACCGGAGGACGACCCGCGAAACCCGGCCGTTATCGCCGACAACGTCGGTGATAATGTCGGCGACTGTGCCGGCATGGCGGCGGATCTGTTTGAGACCTACGCCGTCACGGCGGTGGCGGCGATCTTGCTCGGCGGTTTAGTGTTTGGCGGTTACGATTCGGCGGTCTATTACCCGCTGGTACTAGGCGGCGTTGGCGCCTTGGCTTCTATCGCCGGTACCTGGGCAATCCGCCTCGGTCGCTCACTAAATATCATGAACGCGCTGTATACCGGTTTGGCGCTGGCTGGCGGCCTGGCGGCGGTGGCGTTTTTCTTTGTGACCGACGCCCTGATGGCGGATAACGGCCTGTATCCTACCAGCAATTTAGTAGCGGCGGCACTAGTCGGGCTGGTGGTTACGGCTGGCATGGTGGTAATCACCGAGTATTATACCGCCACCCGGTTCAGCCCGGTCAGAAGTATCGCGCGCTCGTCCGAATCCGGACACGGCACCAACGTTATTACCGGCCTGGCTGTCAGCATGAAATCGACGGCCCTACCGGCACTGCTAATCGGCGCCGGTATCATCACGGCCTTTGTTGCCGCCGACGTTTACGGCGTGGCTATCGCCACCATGAGCATGCTCAGTATGGCCGGTATCATCGTGACAATCGACGCTTATGGGCCGATTACCGATAACGCCGGCGGTATCGCCGAAATGGCCGGACTGCCGGTCAAAGTTAGAAAAGTGACCGACCCGCTGGATGCGGTTGGCAATACGACCAAAGCCGTGACCAAAGGCTACGCCATTGCCAGCGCCGGCCTGGCGGCCATCGTCTTGTTTGCCGCCTTCGTGCAAGAGCTGGGCGAAACCCAGGGCGCACTGGATTTTGACCTATCCAACCCGTACGTATTGGTCGGTTTGTTTCTCGGCGGGTTGCTGCCATACATATTTGGGGCGCTAGCGATGGAAGCCGTCGGCAAGGCAGCCGGATCAGTCGTGGCGGAAGTTCGGCGCCAATTTAAGGAGATTAAGGGCATTATGAGCGGCGAGGCTAAGCCGGATTACGGCCGCTGCGTCGATATCGTGACCAAATCGGCCATTCGGCAGATGATTGTGCCGGCGCTGCTGCCGCTGTTGGCGCCGGTCGTCGTGGTGCTGGCCGGGTCGGTTTTGGAAGAAGGAGCCGACGTCCAACTGCTAGGCGGTTTGCTGGTGGGGTCGATTGTGACGGGACTGTTCGTCGCCATCTCGATGACCAGCGGCGGCGGCGCTTGGGATAACGCCAAGAAATACATTGAAGACGGACACCACGGCGGCAAGGGTTCGTTGGCCCATCAGGCGGCCATTACCGGCGACACGGTTGGCGATCCCTACAAGGACACGGCCGGTCCGGCTATCAATCCGATGATCAAGATTCTCAATATCGTGGCGTTGCTGCTGATCGGTGTGTTGATCTAGTTTTGACGATTTAAAAACGATCGGATTTTTTGGCGGGCCTTAGCGGTAGCGACGTATTTGAGCCAGTCTTTGCTCGGTTTGATTGATGAGCGGGTTAAGACCTCGATGATGTCGCCGTTTTTGAGGGTGGTACCGAGCTTGGCGATTTTGTTGTTGACGCGCGCGCCAAAGGCATGACGGCCGACATCGCTGTGGACGGCAAAGGCAAAATCTAGCACGCTCGAGCCCTCCGGCAAATCATAAATATCGCCTTTGGGCGAGTGGACGAAGATGCGGTCGGAAAAAATATCGACTTCGAGATTACCAGGGCTAATTTCGCCCTCCATCAGACGCTGGGCCGTCTCTTGTAAGTCCAGAATCCAGCGCAAGTTACGCGGCAGCGTCTGGCTTTGGCGCAAAGCGTAGGTTTTGCTTAATTTCTGCTCGTTGTAATGGAAGCTGGCGGCCAACCCTCGCTCGGCGTACTCGTGCATCGACTGAGTGCGGATTTGGAACTCGACGATTTGGCCGGCTGGCACGATGACGGTGGTGTGCAGGCTTTGATAGCCATTGGGTTTAGGCACGGCGATGTAATCCTTGATTTTAGTAATCATCGGTTGGTACATGGCGTGTAAAATACCGAGCACCCGGTAGCAGTCTTCATTGCTGTCAACTATGATCCGCAGTGCCATCAGATCATAAGTCTCCTCGATCGGGCTTTTTTGTAGTTTTTTGTGCAGGCTGTAAATACTTTTAATCCGGCCATCGACGGAAAAATTGATAGCTTGTCTGGCCAGTTCGGCCGAAACCTCGCGCCGGGCCCGGTTCAGATACTTTTGGGCCCGGCCGACACGCTTTTTGAGCAAGCCCTGCAGCCGATTGTATTCTTTGGGGCTCAGATAGCTAAAAGCGATTTCTTCAATCTCGATTTTGACCCGACCCATGCCGAGGCGATCGGCCAACGGGGCGAAAACGCTCAACGACTCCCGGGCGATTTTGGTGCGCTTGGCTGTCGACAAATGTTCGAGGGTGCGCAAATTGTGCAGCCGGTCCGCTAGTTTGATTAGTAGCACCCGGACATCCTGGCTAATAGCGATCAGCAGCTTGCTCAGGTTGTCGGCGGTTTGTGGCCGGTAAGAACTGATATCACTCATACCGCTTCTGGCTTTTGAGACTTTGCTGACGCCGTCGACTAAAAAAGCGATGTCGTCGCCAAAGGCTTGTTTGACTTCATCAGGAGCGGTATCGGTGTCTTCCAAGGTGTCGTGCAAGATTCCGGCGATGATGGTATCAATACCCAGCCGCCACTCGATTAAAATGGCGGCCACGTTCAGCGGGTGGGTTAAATAATCTTCGCCGGACAGTCGCTTTTGGCCCCGATGCTTGGCCTGAGCCAGATCGATGGCTTGGGCTAAGCGTTTAATCTGGGCGGGATCAAAGTGTGGCTGGGCCAACTCCAACAGCTGCTGGGAATCCATAGCTTTATTATAAGGGTTTTAGGGGTTCTTGCGCGCCAGGGCATAAGCCCATACAATAGGTCCTACAGCATGGGAGGGCACCTGATTGAAAACAAAGATCGCGATTAACGGCTTTGGCCGGATTGGCCGCAACGCATTTAAAATCGCCTTTGAGCGCAGCGATTTGGAGGTCGTGGCGATTAACGATTTAACCGATACCCGGACGCTGGCCTACCTACTCAAGCACGACACCAACTATGGCGCCTATGATAAAGCCGTTGAATACGATGACGGCCACCTAAAAGTTGCCGGACAGAGCGTTAAAGTCTTGGCCGAGAAGGATCCGGCTGCGCTGCCCTGGAAAGAACTGGCCGTCGACGTGGTGATTGAAAGTACCGGCCGGTTTACCAAGACCGAAGACGCCAGCCTGCACATCAAGGCCGGCGCTCGGCGGGTAGTAATTTCCGCGCCGGCTAAGAGCGAAGGCACGCACACCGTCGTACTGGGCGCCAATGACGATACTTTAAAAGACGGCGGCGACATTATTTCTAATGCCAGCTGTACGACAAATTGTATCTCGCCGGTGGTCAACGTAATGGAAGCCAGCTTTGGCATAGCCAAGGCCATGATGACGACCGTCCACAGCTATACCGCCAGCCAAGTGCTGCAGGACGGTCCTGCTAAGGATTTAAGAGAAGGTCGGGCGGCGGCCGAGAATATCGTTCCGACGACGACCGGTGCGGCGATTGCAACCGCACTGGTGGTGCCGACGCTGAAAGACAAATTTAACGGCCTGAGCGTGCGGGTGCCAACGCCGGTGGTGAGTTTAAGCGATATCACGATGTTGCTTAAACAGGACGTCACCAAAGAAGAGGTCAACCGGGCGCTGACTGAGGCCGCAAAGCAGCCGTATTATCAAGGAATTTTGGCCGTGACCGAAGAACAACTGGTGTCCAGCGATTTTATCGGTGATAGCCACTCAGCGATTGTCGATTTGAACTTGACTGACGTGGTTGACGGCAACCTAGTCAAAGTCGTGGCGTGGTACGACAATGAATGGGGCTACAGCCACCGATTGGTTGAGGTCGTAGCTGATTCTGGAAAACTATTAGACGCCAAATGAAAATCTATCTCGGCTCTGACCATCAGGGTTTTGAACTGAAGCACAAACTGTTCGGCTATCTGAGCAGCCACGGATACGAGGTCGAAGATGTCGGCAACAAGCGGCTCGATGCCAACGACGACTATCCGCAATTTGCCCAAATGGCGGCGCTGAAGATTCTAGGCGATGAAGACCCGGAGGCCCGGGCCGTCCTGGTTTGCGGCGGCGGTCAGGGTATGGCCATAGCGGCTAATCGGTTCCGCGGCATCAGGGCGGCAGTGGTTTGGGATGCCAACGAAGCTAAAATGAGCCGGGTGGACAACGACGCCAACGTCCTCAGCCTGCCCGCCAGACTGCTCAAGGAAGATGAGGGTGTGGCTTTTGGTATTGTCGAAACTTGGCTGAATACGGCGTTTTCCGGCGCGGCCCGCCACCAGCGGCGGATTAGAGAAATCGACGAAATCTACGGCGACTAAAGCAAAAGCTTTTGTATAATTAGTCCATATGGCAATAATTTGTCCAACCGTGCTGGCGGACAACTCCCAGACTTTCCGCGAGCAAATTAGGCGGGTGGAGGCGTTGAGTCCGAGATTACAAATCGATCTGAGTGACGGCGATTTCGCTCCGGTGACAACGCTACCGCTTGAGCAAGTCCAGTGGCGGGATGGGCAACGGGTCGATCTGCACTTGATGTACCGCCGTCCCGGCGAATTTTTGGAGGCCGCTGCTGGTCTTAGGCCGAATCTTATTATCGTCCACGCCGAGGCCGAGGCCGGCGAGGTTGAGGGAGTGTTTGAGCGGGCCGGGGATGTCAAACTGGGTCTGGCGCTGTTGCCGCAGACGGACCCGAACCAAGCCGATGTCCGGGCTTGGTTGGAAGAAGCCGACCACTGCCTAATCTTTGCCGGCGAGCTCGGCCGGTTTGCCGAAGAGGCCGACCTTACTCAGCTTAATAAAGTCGAACTCATTCGGGCGGTTAACACCGAGATTGAAATCGGTTGGGACGGCGGCGTCAACGAAGGCAATATCGCCCGCCTTGCGGCGGCTGGCGTCGACGTTATCAACGTCGGCGGGTTTATCCAAAAAGCGGCTGATCCGGCAGCCGCTTATGCTATACTGCAACAGATAGTAAATAAAGTTTAAAAGGCCAAATTTTTAAGCGAGAATTATGCACAAAATTGGTGGGATGAATTGTGGCCAATCATAAAAAGTTAACTTTGTCTCAGCTGGAAGACATGGCCAACACCATCCGGCAAGACATTATCAAAATGTTGGAAGAAGCCGGCAGCGGCCACTCGGCCGGACCGTTGGGGTTGTCGGATATATTTGCCGCCTTGTATTTTAATATCCTAAGGCACGATCCAAAGGATCCCAATTGGATCGAGCGCGACATCCTGGTTTTGAGTAACGGCCACTGCGCACCGGTGCGCTACGCCGCCATGGCTAACGCCGGCTATTTTCCAAAAAAAGAGCTCATGAGCTTGAGAAAACTTGGTTCCCGGCTGCAAGGACATCCCGAACGGACCAAGCTGCCCGGTATGGAGACTACCAGTGGCCCACTGGGCGCGGGCTTGAGTCAAGCGGCCGGTATGGCGCTTAGTCTGAAGCTGGACGACAACCACAAGCGTTGGGTCTATTGTCTGCTGGGCGACGGCGAATTGGACGAGGGCAACAACTGGGAAGCCGCCATGTTTATCGCTAAAAACAAGCTGTATAACCTAACGGCTATCATTGATCGTAACAACATTCAGATTGACGGTCCGACTGAATCGGTTATGCCGCTTGAGGACTTGAAAGCCAAGTGGGAAGCCTTTGGTTGGCACGCCATAGAAATCGACGGGCATAACATAGAATCGATTATCGATGCCTGTGCGATGGCCCGGGCAATCGTCGAAAAACCGGCAGTCATCATCGCCCACACCATCCCGGGCAAAGGAGTTCCGTTTATGGAGTATGACTTCCATTGGCATGGAGCGCCACCCGATTCCAAACAAGCTAAAGAAGCGCTGGCCAAGTTGCGCAGCCTGGGCGGCAAGATTAAGGGAGAGCACGAATAATGACCGGCATGTACTTAATTCAGGACCTGGCCAAGGCTGAGACCGAGCCGATCAGAAGTGGTTTTGGTCGTGGTTTGTTGGAGGCCGGTCGACGGGATGAAAAGGTCGTGGCGCTATGCGCTGATTTGACCAGTTCGACTAAGATGGATCTATTTGCTAATGAGTTTCCCGAGCGATTCGTTCAAATCGGCGTGGCCGAGCAAAATTTGGTGACCGTTGCCTCTGGCATGGCGGCCATGGGCAAGGTACCGTTTGCTAGCAGTTACGCGGCTTTTAATCCGGGGCGCAATTGGGAGCAAATCCGGACGACGATTGCACTCAATGACCAACCGGTCAAAATTATCGGATCGCACGCTGGAGTATCGGTCGGCCCGGACGGCGCCACCCACCAAATGCTGGAGGACATAGCTTTGATGCGGGTCATGCCAAACATGGTAGTGGTTGCTCCCGGTGACGCAGTCGAAGCCGCTAAAGCCACCCTGGCGCTAGCTGAAGACAGCCGACCGGCCTATATGCGACTGGCCCGCGAAGCGACCCCGGTCTTTACGACCGAGCGGACACCCTTTTCTCTTAAGCGGGCCTACGTTTTAAGCGCCGGCCAGGACGTCAGTATTATCAGCACCGGCACCATGACTTATCAGGCGCTGCTGGCGGCCGAAGCCTTATACAAAGAAGGCATCGACGCCGAAGTTGTACACGTACCGGTAATCAAACCGCTCGACGCCGTGACAGTTATTCAAACCGCCCAGAAAACCGGCGCGGTGGTTACAGCCGAAGAAGGCCAGGCAGCTGGCGGTTTGGGCGGATTGGTGGCCGAAGTTCTTAGTGAGCACCAACCGACACCGCTGAAGCGAGTCGGGGTGATGGATCGATTTGGCGAGTCCGGCGATCCGTCCGAGCTGATTGAAAAATTCGGCCTGGACAGTAAGGGTATTACCCGGGCGGTCAATAGCCTGTTAACCGAACTGGGCAGGCAGTAGGAGCGCGGCGGTGGGGCAAAGCATACGAGAAATCCGGGATAACTGTCTCAAAGCCAGGCATTTGATGCAGCGCTCGCGACAACAGGCCTTTGCCGTCGGCGCGTTTAACGTCGACAACCAGGAAACCTTGATCGCGGTTTGCCAAGCCTTAAAAAACAAACAATCGCCGGCGATGGTGGAAGTCAGCCACGGCGAAGTGGAGGCGATCGGTCTCGATAATCTGCGCGATTTGGTCGACAATTATAAAGCTCAATTTGGTATCGAACTGTTTATTAACCTGGATCATTCGCCGACCGTTGAAGACGCCAAGCGCGGGATTGACGCCGGCTATGAATTTATCCATATCGATGTGTCACAAGCCAAACACGATGCCAGCGACGAGGAAATTATCGACGCTACCAGGGAAGTCGTCGAGTATGCCAGATTTACGGGGGCATTGGTCGAAAGTGAGCCGCATTATTTCGGCGGCAGCTCAAACGTCCATCAGGAGGAGATCAATTATGATGAGATCAAGCAAACTTTCTCCACTGAAGAGGGCGCCAAAACCTTTGTGGCGGCGACCGGTATCGATACCTTTGCGGCGGCGGTAGGCAATTTGCACGGCAAATACCCGGCGCCCAAAGAATTGGATCTAGAACTACTGCAACAAATCCGTGACGCCATCAGTTGCAATATCAGCTTGCACGGCGGGTCGGGTACGCCGGGGCACTACTTCGAAGAGGCGGTTAAGATCGGTGTCAGCAAGATCAATATTAATTCCGACATGAGATTTGCCTTTAGGACGGCGCTTGAAGAGCAACTCAAGGCCAACCCGGATGAGTTTGCCGTTATGAAACTGATGGAGCAAGTTAAGATCGCCGTGACTAGGGTGGTGGAAGAAAAAATTGACATGTTCGGCTCCGCCGGAAAGGCGGTGGTTTAGCCGTGCTCGAACGCGAAGTATCGACGATTTTAAGCGTTGGTGCCGCCGTCCAGGATGTGTTTTTGAGCGGAGATGTCTTTAAACCGCAAAACGAAGACGGCCAGTTGGTGGAAGAATTTAAATTGGGAGAAAAGTATGAACTCGGCGGTGTGGTATTTGCCACCGGCGGCGGTGCGACTAACGCGGCAGTTACCTTTGCCCGCCAAGGCCTACACGCTAAATTCTTAGGTAAGTTGGGCGAGGACGTGTCCGCTAGGATGGTGCTTGACGATCTGCATCAAAATGGTGTTGATACCTCGCTGGTTAAGACTGACGCCGGAGTTAAGACCGGCTACTCAACGCTCCTGCTGGCACCGACCGGCGAGCGGACGATTCTAACTTTTCGCGGATCATCCGATGATTTTAAACCGGACGACTTTTTGCTGGGTTCAACCGAAGCGGACTGGCTGTATATTTCCAGCCTGGCCGGCGCCATGGACGCGCTTGAGAGTCTGATCGGCTGGGCCCAATCGAGAAATATCAGAATAGCGATTAATCCCGGCAAAGGCGAATTAGCCCAGGCCGATCAGCTGCGCGAGCTACTCAAAAGCTGCCAAGTTCTGATCGTCAATAAAGATGAGATCGGCCAACTGGTGGCGGGGCAAGACGACCAGCAACTCGTCCGCCACGCCAGCGATATGACTCCGATAGTCGTCATGACCGACGGGCCTAATGGGGCTACCGCTACCAACCGGGAGATTATCGTAGCGGCCGGGATGTATGAGGATGTACCGGTGATCGATCGGACCGGAGCCGGCGACGCCTTCGGCTCCGGCTTAGTCGCGGCTCTGGCCAGGGGACAAAGTTTGGCCGAGGCCGTCAAGTTTGCCAGCGCCAACTCGACGTCGGTAGTTGGCCAAATCGGAGCTAAGGCTGGCATATTGGATAAGGACGTGGTCCTGCATGACATGCCGCTAGAGGTAAACGATTTTTAAGTCAATTAAGTCAAATAGTAATTTCTAAGGAGACTTGACCTTGGCGGTGGTCTAAGTAGCGGCTTCTTAAACAGATGAATTCATGTTATTGTAAGGCTAATTTAAAGCACAAACATTAATGCCAAAACTTTTGTCCCAACTGCTTAATGCTAAAGAACCGTTATTTAGCTTGAGCCTAAAGCAACTGGAGGTCGCTAGCGGACACAAAAACGAAGATATTCGTCTGCAAGCGGATATCGTTCAAAAATCCCACGCCGCGGTGGCCAAGCTCGGACTCGATCCGAAGGATTCGACCGGAGAAGAGATCTACGCCGCCTTGATAAGTCTAATTAAGCGCCATGACGATCACCTGGCTGTCCGGCTGGGCGCCAATCCGGGCGAATCGCCGACTAAGCTGATCCCTAAGATCAAGGCAGCGGTTGATCAATTCGAACTAAATCGCAGCTGTTGGGTATTAAAGAAATCGGTTGCCAGGGAGTTTTTGCGCAAAACCCCGCCTAAGAAAATCATGAAACACTTAGGTTACCGCTCGGTTGACTCGATGTTAAAGCAAGAGAACTTGCAGGAGATCTATGGCGCGCTCAGGTTCGCGGAAGATGCCAAATGGCTGAACAACTTTAACACCCAATATAAAAGCGTTCGGCCGTCGGATTTTGAGACCAGGGAAATCGAGATCATCGTAATGCCGCACGAGCGTTGGGCCGACTTGTGCGCTGAGTTCGTGCAGCACAAAAAACACAACATAACCCACCTAAAAGAACTCGGTGTTATCTTAATGCTGCCAGTCAAAGTCCGAACATTGCCTGGTCTGTCGATTTGGGCTGGATCACTGTTATTCCACTATACCAACGAGATCCGGCTTTATAGCGCTTTTTTTAAGCTGGAACAGGTTAAACCGAATTTTGGCGAGGTTTTTGTCGAAACCTTAATCGCCGACCCGGACAT
The DNA here is from genome assembly GCA_036397795.1 of Candidatus Saccharimonadales bacterium. Lineage (NCBI taxonomy): Bacteria > Candidatus Saccharimonadota > Candidatus Saccharimonadia > Saccharimonadales (SeqCode) > Saccharimonadales bacterium (SeqCode). Next base: position 10,566 of record DASWIF010000062.1, on the reverse strand, counting down.
GGGTCCGATTATGGCCGGGCACAACATCCACTGGCGGGTAATCCAACGCTACTTTGGCAAATCGGAAAATGACTATCATCCGGAGATATTCGAACCCCACGTTCAGCCTGAGGACTTACATTGGCGCAAAGCCGAACAATCGCTTTATAAGATCGACCCCGAATTAAAGTTTTGGGAGGGCCTGGATTACGTTGGGTTGATGCCCGATAAGCGGCCGTTGACCTTCAACATGATGGACGTGGCCGCCAGTTATACCAATCAGACGCCTTTTGAATCGCGAGAAATCTATCACTTCCGGGAAAGCCTGTGGAATGAGATATTCATGCGCTATATGGGAAGCAAGACTTTGGAGGAGCAAATCCTCAAGCAGCTGGATAACGAAATGATCATGCCGGAGAAAATTTAATGGCTTACCAAATTTGCGTGTCGGGATCGGCCAAAGGCGCAAGCGTAGCTGAAGGGCGAGATATGGCTTATAAAATTGGCGCCGCCATTGCCGCCGCCGGTCACATGTTGTTGACCGGAGCGACCACTGGCTTGCCCGATTTTGCCGCGTTGGGAGCTAAGGAAGCCGGTGGTCAGTCGGTCGGATTGTCACCAGCGGCCAGTAAAATCGAACACGTCAAGAAGTATCGGTTGCCAACCGGCTGTTATGACGTCATTTTATATACCGGCTTGCATTACGTCGGCCGGGACAGCTTGCTGGTAGCTTCTAGCGACGCGGTCGTTAGCATTGGCGGGCGGTTGGGTACTCTGCACGAATTTACCATCAGCATGGAAATGGGCAAGCCGATCGGCTTTTTGATGGGCGCCGGCGGTGTCAGTATGGAAATCGAGAATATCTTAAAGGCCGCCGGCAAGCGGCGATCAGAGGGTGTAATATTTGACAATGAACCGCGGGGCTTGATCAAGCGGATTACGGCTATGTTGGACACCCAATATGCCCACGACAAAGCTATCTTCCACGAGGCCGCCAAGTGTAAGGTGCGGGACGCGATCTTTGCCAAGGAATAATGTCCTGATTGAACTTCGGCTTCATCCGGCCAGTTGCTAGACTAGTAGGATGAGACTGAAACTTAAATCTGACTACCAACCAACCGGCGACCAGCCAGCGGCTATTACCAGCTTGAGCGAGGGTCTCAGCTCGGGGCAAAAGGAACAAACCTTACTGGGTGTTACCGGCTCTGGTAAGACCTTTACCATGGCCAACGTTATCGCCAATACCCAGCAGCCGACGCTGGTGTTGTCGCATAACAAGACCCTGGCGGCCCAGTTATTCTCCGAGTTTAGGGCTTTTTTTCCAGATAACGCAGTGCATTATTTTGTCAGCTATTTTGATTATTACCAACCAGAGGCTTATATCCCCAGCTCGGATACTTATATTGAGAAAGACTCACGCATAAACGAAGAGATCGACCGGCTGCGCCACGCTGCCACCGACTCGCTGCTGACCCGGCGGGACGTGATTATCGTAGCCAGCGTGAGTTGTATTTATGGCATCGGTTCGGTCGAAGATTACGGCAATTTGTCGATCAAATTAAAACTTGGCGAAAAGCGCAAGCGCGATAAACTGTTGCGTCACCTGGGTGATATTCAGTACCAGCGCAACGATGTTGATTTCCAGCGAGGTACTTTCCGCGTTAGAGGCGACGTTATCGATGTAATACCGGCCAGCCAGGACATGGCCTATCGGCTGGAGTTCTTTGGCGACGAGTTGGAGCGGATTACGGAGATTGATCCATTAACTGGCGAGGTTACAAAGGAACTCAAGCAGCTGCAAATCTTCCCTGGTTCGCACTACGTTACACCGCGGGAAAAATTAGACGGTGCTTTAGCCCAGATAAAGACCGAGCTGAAAGATCGTCTGGCCGTGTTTAAGCGTCAGGGTAAACTGCTCGAAGCCCAGCGATTAGAGCAGCGGACGAGGTTTGATTTGGAGATGCTGGAAGAAACCGGATTTGTCAAAGGGATCGAAAACTATTCGCGCTATTTGACAAGCCGCCAACCGGGCGAACAACCGGCGACGCTGCTCGATTATTTTCCGGATGATTTCCTGTTGCTAATCGACGAATCACATATGAGTGTGCCGCAGGTAAGGGGGATGTACAACGGAGATCGGGCCAGAAAGGAAGTATTGGTTGAGCATGGCTTTCGTCTGCCCTCGGCGCTGGACAACCGGCCGCTTAATTTTTCCGAGTTTGAAAAACATATCAATCAGGTCGTTTACATTTCAGCCACCCCGGGTGAATACGAGCTTAGTCGGACGCCCCGGCCGGTCGAGCAGATTATCCGCCCGACCGGACTGCTAGACCCGGCGATTGATATCCGCCCGACGGCCGGCCAGATCGATGATTTGATCGCCGAGATTAAAACGACAGTAGAACAGGGCCAGCGAGTTTTGATCACGACCCTGACCAAGCGGATGGCAGAAGATTTGAGCGAGTACTTGCAAGACATCAATATCAAAGTCCAATACTTGCATTCGGACGTTGATACCCTGGAGCGAACTGATATCCTGCGTGATCTGCGGCTGGGTGTTTACGACGTGTTGGTAGGGATTAACCTGCTAAGAGAAGGCCTGGACTTACCGGAGGTCAGCTTGGTAGCCATACTCGACGCCGACAAGGAAGGCTTTCTGCGCAGCGACTCGGCCTTGATCCAAACTATTGGCCGGGCGGCCCGGCACGTAGCTGGCCGGGTAATAATGTATGCCGACAATAAAACCAAATCGATGGATCGAGCTATCAACGAGACGAATCGTCGCCGACAGCGGCAAGAAAATTACAACCAGCAGCACGGGATAACGCCGCAAAGCATCCAAAAATCCGTCGAGGGCGGGCTGCGTGATATCGTGCCAGCCGCAGACAAACCAAAAGTTGATCTCAGCAAAATTCCCAAGGACGAATACCACCATCTTATTGACGACCTGTCCCGTCAGATGGAATTCGCCGCCGCTAATCTGGAGTTCGAAAAAGCCGCCGAGCTGAGGGATTTTATCGATGACATTAAGCAAAAGCTAGGCTGAAACGGTATAATTTAAGCCAATGGCCAACTTAACCGATGACGACATCCGGCATTTAGCTAATTTGTCGAAAATCGAACTTGACGATAGCGATGTCGCCGAGTATCGGCAACAACTGAGCAAAATCCTAGCCTACGTGGAGCAGCTGGGTAGCGCGAATACGATTGGACTTGAGCCGACGTCGCAAGTTACCGGGTTGAACAGTGTCAACCGGCCGGATGGTGACACGGCGGATACGATGGCTCGTTCGGCGCTGCTGGACCAAGTTCCCCACACGGCCAGTAGCCAGATTAAGGTGCCAAAAATCCTATGAAATGGTCGCCGCTAAAAACCTTGGCGAGTGACGTCGGCAGTGGCCGGCAGTCCGCCACCTCATTAGTTAAGAAAGCCTTAAAGGCTATAGCGGCTGGCAGTAGCTACAACGCCTTGATCAGCGTGACGGCGGAATCAGCTCTGAGGCGGGCCCGGACGATCGACCAAAAAATCAAATCAGGCAAGGCGGCTGGCCGTTTGGCCGGAGTGCCGTATATCGCCAAAGATAATTTTCTGACAGCCGGCCTCGAAACCACCGCCGGCAGCCAGATTTTAAAAGGCTATGTTCCGCCGATTAGCTCGACGGTAACCAGACGGTTAGAGGCCGAAGGGGCAATCTTAGTCGGCAAAGCCAATATGGACGCATTTGCTCACGGTTCCAGTACAGAAAATTCCGATTTTGGGCCGACCCTTAACCCGGTCGACAAGACACGCGTACCGGGCGGCAGTTCCGGCGGCTCGGCCGCGGCCGTAGCGCTGGGCTTGGTGCCATTCGCCGTCGGCAGTGATACGGGTGGCTCGATCCGCCTACCCGCGAGTTTTTGCGGCGTCGTTGGGCTAAAACCGACATACGGTTTAGTGCCGCGTTACGGTGTTGTGGCCATGGCCAGCAGCACTGATGTCATGGGCCCGTTGACCACGTCGGTCGAGGACTCTGCGCTGATTCTGGATATTATCGCTGGTCCGGACGGCAAAGACGCGACGGTTATTGATCGGGAGAAAAATTATAACCGGCCGGCCAGCAACCTTAAAGGCCTGAAAATCGGCCTGGTCAAGGACTATTTTGACGCCGGTTTGGCACCGGGAGTCGACCTTGTCGTTCGGGATGCAATAAAACGGATGAAAGCCGCGGGCGCGACGATTAAGGAGGTGTCCATCCCGTCGGTTAGTTTGGCCTTAGCGGTCTATTACATTGTCATGCCGGCCGAAGTCAGTTCCAATTTATCCCGGTATGACGGAATTAGATATGGTTATCGAGCCAAAGGAAGCAACCTGGACGAGTTGTATAAAGCTACTCGCAGCCAGGGTTTCAACGCTGAGAACAAACGCCGGATAATGGTCGGGACCTACGTCTTATCCAGTGGCTACTACGATGCCTATTATAAGAAAGCCCAGACCGTTAGGACAAAGCTGATCGAGGAGTTTTTTGAGGCCTTTAGCGGGGTTGATTTACTAGTTGGGCCGACAGCGTCAACTACGGCTTTTAAACTAGGCACAAACAGCCAAGATCCGCTGGCGATGTACTTAACCGATATCATGACGGTAGCGGCCAACCTAGTCGGCAATCCGGCTATCAGCTTGCCGGTCGGTCTAAGCGACGGCTTGCCGGTCGGCCTGCAGCTAATGGCGCCACAGCGGCAAGACGCCAAATTGCTAGCGGCGGCCAAGGCCGTGGAGGTACTGTAAGATGCCAATTGAGTTGATCGCAATTGTTGTCGGCGCTATCTTTTTACTTTGGCTGGTTAACTATACGCAGCGCATAACGACCGGCTTTAACCGGGAATACTACCGCCGGAAGTGGTCAGAAATCGAAACCCTTAAGCGCACCAGTGCGGCCGGGGCTAGGCTGGCCGTGATCGAAGCCGATAAACTGCTCGACCACGCACTTAAGGATCTAAAACTTCGCGGCCAAACCATGGGCGATCGCCTGAAATCGGCCGGCCAGATGCTGGGTAATCAAAATGACGTTTGGACGGCTCATAAACTGCGCAACCAGTTGGCCCACGAAGACGCCCATCCGAAACCGGCCGAGATTAGTCGGGCTTTAAACGGTTTTGCCAAATCGCTTAAAAGCCTGGGGGCACTCAAATGAAAACCGACTACACGCCGACGATTGGCATCGAATGCCACGTCCAGTTAAATACCGCAACCAAGCTGTTTGCCCGCGTTAGTAATGACGCCAGACAGGCGCCAGCCAACACCACCGTGTCGGCCATCTGTTTCGGTTTACCCGGCGTATTGCCATATCTGAATCAAGGGGCGGTCGAGCTGGCGATTAAAGCTGGATTGGCGCTCAAGGCGCAAATAAATGAGTTCAGCAAATTTGACCGCAAACACTACTTTTATCCGGACTTGCCAAAAGGCTATCAGATAACCCAGTATGACGAGCCAATAATCGGGCCGGGCGAAGTAGATATCCACGTCGCAGGCGAGACCAAGACCATTGGTATTGAACGAGCCCACCTAGAGGAGGATGCCGGCAAATTAGCGCATCCGCCGGGAGCCAACTACTCGCTGGTAGATTTAAACCGGGCCGGCACGCCGCTGCTGGAAATCGTTTCCAAACCGGAAATCAAATCAGCGGCCGAGGCCAAGGCCTACGCCAAGGAGCTTTATCTGCTGATGAAGTTTGCCGGAGTCAGTGACGTCGACCTCTACCACGGCCATATGAGATTTGACGTCAATGTCAGTCTGGCACCGAAAAGCCAGGCTAGTCTGGGTGTCCGGGCCGAGGTAAAAAACCTCAATTCTTTTCGGGCCGTGGAACGGGCGGCGGAGTATGAGATCAAGCGCCAGAGCGAGTTGCTGAAAAAAAACCAGCCAATTATCCAGGAAACGCGCGGTTGGGATGAGGCCAAGCAAAAAACTGTCGCCCAGCGCGGTAAAGAGGAGGCCCACGATTACCGTTATTTCCCGGAGCCGGATTTACCGCCGCTGAGAGTCACTTCCCGACAGATTGAAACCGCAAAAACAAGCTTAAAACTCATGCCGGCGGTAATCCGTCAGCAGCTCAAGTCTCTGGGCGTCAGCGCCAACGGCACGGAGGCACTGCTGGAAAACATCGTCGACGGCCAAAGCCTGGCTGAATATCTGTTGGCGGTCGGCCGGGCTACCAACCAGCTGACTGCGGCTTTTACGGCCAATTGGCTGCTGTCGGCTTATTTGGCCGCGCCCGCCAGCCGTAGCTTGCCCGAAGCCGCGCAGTTAAAAGACATAGCCGCCATGTATAAAACCGAGGACCAACTGAGCTCGAATGCAGCTTACCGATTGGCAAGCGAGGCCAAACCGGGGAAGAGTATGCGTATCGAGGCTAAACGCTTAAAACTGCTGCACAGCACCGAAGCTGGTGAAATCGAAGCGGTTATCGACCAAGTCATAGCGGCTAATCCCCAGGCGGTGTCCGATGTGCGCGCCGGCCAGGAAAAGGCGGTTGGGTATTTAGTCGGCCAGGTAATGAAATCAGCCACGCAGATCAATCCTAGGACCGCCCGAAACCTACTGAGGCGGAAGATAAGGCCGTGAATGGCGGTCCCCCGTCCAATTAATAGAGAACGTTCTTACGCAGCGCGCCGAGCTGGTATACTGAGTCCTAAATGGACGCGTTTGAGATACTGGTTGTAATTCTATCCATCGCCTTGGCCGGGTTCTTGTTGCTGGGGATTATCTTCATGGTCTACTTAATCAGGATTTCTCGACGGGTGCACGAAATCAGCGAAAAGGCCAGAGCGGCAGCCGACAGCGTGGAAGCCGCGGCCAGGATATTTCAGAAAACGGCAGGCCCGGCGGTATTCAGTCGGATCGTGGCTAATGTTGTCGAGGGGTGGCAGGCAAAAAAAGGTAAAAAGGAGAAGAAGTAATGGCTAACAGAACAGGCGCAAAATGGGGGATTCTTGGCGTGATCGCCGGGGCGATCGCCGGATTATTGTTTGCTCCCAAGAGTGGCAAAGAGACCCGGGAAGATATCAAAGAAGGGGCGGTTAAAACCAAGCGGGAAGCCGGCAAGAAATACAACCAGGCGAAAGTCGAAGTTTCCAAACAGACCAGGCGGGCTAAAAGTACCGCTAAGCGTTATGCCAACAAAACTAAGCGTGCCGCCAAACGGGCCGCCGCGGACGTCAAAGACGAATTCGGACAAACTTAAAATATAATAATTTAAATAATTTTTAATGGACGACGAGCGGCAACTAAGGGCCAAGGACTACGAGCGCATCGGCCGGTCGATTGAGAACGTGGTGGCTAGCGGCTACGCCGATCAGCGGCGGATTTACCGGATAAACTTCTGGCGCGGCGTGGTGTTCGGCTTGGGGGCGGCGCTCGGCGGCTCATTAGCGGTTGCCTCGATTATATATATCTTATCTTTATTCACCGAATTGCCGCTAATTGGCGATTTGGTCCAGACCGTGCGCGATTCGATTGAAGCCCGTTAGATCCAGGCTAGGCTATAATAACTAGACAGTTCTATGGCAAAACAGGGGGTAGAGACATCGACTAAGACGGCTCACGCGGTCCGGTTAAAACCGGCTGATTTTGTGCATCTGCACAACCATACCCACTATTCGGTGCTCGACGGACTGACCAAAATTCCAAAACTAATCGAGCGGGTTAAGTCTCTAGGCATGAAAGCCGTAGCTGTAACGGACCACGGCACGCTGTCTGGCGCGATTGAATTTTATCAGCAGGCTAAAGCTGAAGGGATCAAACCTTTGATCGGCCTGGAAGCGTATGTTGCCGCTCGCCGCCACACCGATAAAGACCCCCAAGCCGATAAGCAAATCTATCACTTGATTTTGCTGGCAATGAATAATGAAGGTTATCAAAATCTGCTACGGCTGTCTTCAGTTGCCCACATAGAGGGTTTTTATTACAAACCACGGATCGACCGTGAATTACTGAAGAAATACCAAGCCGGCTTGATTGTACTGTCCGGCTGTATCGGTGGTGAAGTCGGCGACGCCTTGCGTCAGGGCCAGTACGCCAAGGCCAAAGCCGCGGCGAAGTGGTACGCTGACGTATTCGGCGACCGTTATTATCTGGAGCTGCAAGACCACGGACATCAGTGGCCGGAGCAGGCCAGCGTTAATCGTCAGCTGAAAAGTCTGGCAAAAGAGTTAAGTCTGAAAATGGTGGTTACTAGCGACGCTCATTATGTGTTGCCCGAGGATCAGGAAGCCCACGAGATGCTGTTATGCGTTCAGACTGGTGCATATTTTGATGACAAAAACCGGATGAGCCTAAAAGACATGGATTTGTTCGTCGAAGCACCGGCCGAAATTTTAAAACGCTGGTCGGATTCACCCGAGCTTTTGACAAACACCAGGGCGATTGCCGATCGGTGCGATGTTGAACTCAGTTTGGGTAAAATCCTGTTACCAACATTCAAAGTCCCGGCCGGCCAGACTCAAAAAAAATATCTCGAACTTAAAACCTGGCAAGGTTTGGCTGTTCGGTACGGCCAGATCGATCCTAAACGGGCTGAAAAATTATCGGCCGACAAGGCTAGGGCGGGCCTAAGCCCGGACATCATCAGACGGGCAGAATTTGAACTGGATACGATCAGCCGGATGGGTTTTGAAAGTTATTTTTTGATTGTCTGGGACTTCGTCCGCTGGGGTAAGGAGCAAGGTATTGTGTTTGGACCCGGACGCGGTTCGGCGGCTGGCTCGGTCGTATCTTATGCCCTGCGAATCACGGAAATCGACCCGCTGGAGTACGACTTGCTGTTTGAGCGGTTTTTGAATCCAGATCGGATTTCTATGCCGGATATGGATATCGATATCCAAGACAACCGCCGAGATGAAGTCATCGCCTATGTCGCCGAAAAATACGGCCGTGACCGGGTAGCCAATATCGTGACGTTTGGCACTATGGCGGCTAGAAATGCTATTCGCGACGTGGCGCGTGTACTGGAGGTGCCTTACGCTGAGGCCGACCGTCTGGCTAAAATGGTGCCGCCACCAGTGCAAGGCCGGCACATACCGCTGGCCAAGTCCATCGTTGAAGAGGCCGAACTCAAACAAGAGTACCAAACCAACCCCACCGCCAAGCGGGTAATTGATTTGGCCACTCAACTGGAGGGAACAATCCGCAGCCACGGCGTTCACGCTGCTGGGGTCGTAATCGCGCCGGACGAGATCGTCAAATTCACGCCTCTGGAAATGGCCCAAAAAGGCGTTGTGGCGACCCAGTATTCGATGAACCCGATTGAAGACATCGGGTTACTGAAGATGGATTTCTTGGGTTTGAGCAATCTGACGATCATGAAAAACTCGCTGAGAATAGTGCGCAAAGTTTATAAAGAAGAAGTCAATATCACCGACATTCCCTTAGATGACAAACCAACCTATGAACTATTAAGCCGAGGTGATACTACCGGTGTTTTCCAGTTGGAGTCGTCTGGAATGAAGCGCTACTTAAAGGAACTGAAACCGTCCGTTTTTGATGACATCATCGCTATGGTGGCGCTGTACCGGCCGGGTCCACTGACAGCTGGCCTGACGGATAAGTTTATCGCCCGAAAAAACGGGTCTGAAGCGGTCAGTTACGACCATCGGCTGATGCAGCCGGCCTTAGAAAACACCTACGGAGTAATGATCTATCAGGAACAGTTCATGCAAATCGTCAAAGATATGTGCGGCTTTACCGGCGGAGAGGCCGACATGCTCAGAAAAGCTGTCGGTAAAAAGAAGCGAGACTTAATGGCCCAAATGAAAGATCGGGTCATAAAGGGCGCCATAAGTAAAAAAGTGGATAGCAAAATCGCCGAGAAGTTCTGGGTTGATTTGGAAGGCTTCGCGGACTACGCTTTCAACAAATCACACGCCGCTTGCTATGGTCTGATCGCCTATCAAACCGCCTATCTTAAAGCCCATTTTCCGGACGCTTTTATGGCCGCGTTAATGACCAGTAACTTTAATGACACAGAGCGCTTGGCGCTGGATATCACCGAGTGTCGAGAAATGGGCATTGAAGTCTTAAAGCCGGACGTCAACGAATCTTTTTTGGAATTCGGCGTAGTCCAGACTACTCGTCAGATCAGATTCGGCTTAGCGGCGATAAAGAACGTCGGCATCGGAGCCGTCGAAGACATTCTGCTGGCCCGGGAAAAAGGCGGGGCCTTCAGTTCGATCGAGGATTTTATCCGGCGAGTCGATACCCGGGCGGTTAATCGGCGAACCATGGAAAGTCTGATCAAGTCCGGCGCATTTGACTCGCTTGGTAAGCGTGATGCCCTGCTGTTTAATCTCGACAAGATCGTCGGCGTCGGTGCCAAGCTTCAGAAAGAACGCGAAAGCGGTCAGATAGATATGTTTGGCGGCCAAAGTGCCCGGGCTCTAAGTGCGCTTAAGCTCGATCAGCCCCCGGCCGCGACGGCGGCTAAGGAGCAGCTACAGTGGGAGCGGGAACTGCTCGGCGTCTATTTATCAGATCACCCACTGGCCTCGTTTAAGGTTTATCTAAGCGAGCAGACTACACCGCTTGGCTCGATCAAAGCCAGCCACGAGGGTAACAAG
>DASWIF010000061.1 GCA_036397795.1 Candidatus Saccharimonadales bacterium | reverse complement strand
CTGAGCCGTCAGGTTAGTTGGCAGTGTGCCGCCGTTATCAACCGTGTACTTAAGGACAGCGTTCAAAACCGCGTTGACCGAACCCCAGCGCTCAGCGTCCCGCGCCTCGCCAAGCCTTCGGGCGGGGTCAATTGCGACGTAAATAATGCCGGCCAAGACTGCAATAATACCAATCACAATTAAAAGTTCAATCAGTGTGAACCCGGACCGTTTTCGATTCCAAAAAAACATACGTAAGTAAGATTATTTATTTTAGAAAGTGAATTTATTATACCACAATTTACTGACCACGCCTATTCTAACTTATCAACATAGGCGTCAAAAACCCAGCCCGACTCATTGTTTCCCAAATCAATCTGAATCCAGCCTTCGCCTTCTTCGAGCACGCTAAATTCGTCGCCCGGAATAGCTTGAGCTACAACCGGAAAGGTCGTAGCCGGCCCCTCGCGGACATTCAAGCGGCCGCCCGGCACGTCTTGAACTCGAACAACCACCGGTTCGGGTACATCTTCAATCAATTCGTCAGTGCTGGTCGCGATCGGTTCGGTCGGCTGCTCGGTCTCAGCTTCATCAGCTGTTCGAAGTTCATCTAAAAGCGCGTAGTCTATGTTGGTCGCTTCCGGAGTCGAAAAATCTGATTGCGGAAAAACCAGGTGGTAGAAGTCTAAGCCGCCGCGTTTTGCAAACAGCAGTCCGCCAAAACCGACGACCAGAATCACGAAAATCGTCAGGCTGAGATAGACCTTCATCCAATTGTGACGATCGCCTTTTTCCGGTTTGAGCGGCAGGCGCTTACGTGCCGGCAATAAATTTATTCCGTCCCGAACCGGATTTTTCCCAATCCCCCTCAATGCCAGTCCGGAGACTGTCGCGTAGAGCAAAGATTTCCGCTTTTCTTTCAATAATTTTTTCGGGTCGCTAATTCGGCGCAGCGGATCCGCGAGTAAAGCCTCCAGCCCAAGGTTGTCAGCCAAATATTGATCAACAGCCGGCAAAAGACTTGAACCCCCAACCAGCCGGACGCCATCAACTGTGCGCTGCGTTTCGGTCTGGTAAAAATCAATTAATTCTCGGCCCGCTTCCACAATCTTTCGAAATTCTTTTTGGAGAATCAACAAAACTTTACCATCGGCTTGTTTTGAGTTAAATCCAAATTTATTTTTCTGCTTTGCCGCTTCCTCCGGTTTTAATCCGAGTTGTTTCGCAATGCTGGCGGTGAAACGATTGCCGGCCAGGGCAATGGTCCGACTTTGCCGAATTCCATTCCGGTCAAAAATATGCATATTCGTGGTTCGAGATCCGATATCCATAAGGAGCGTGGCGCCCTTGCGCGACCGGTTGGCTATCACGCTTCGGGCAATGCTGACTGACTCCAGGTCAAAAGCCAGCGGCCGAAGTCCCGCCTGCCCAAGCATAGCCAGGTGCTGCTGGACAATCTCAGTCGGAACCGCCACGTAAAACACCTCCTGGGTACTTCCCTGCGAGGTGAGTGTTTGAAAATCAAAATAAATTTCGGTTGACTTGAAGGGTATAACCTCTTCAGCTTTATACGGAATGGTATTGCGGATTTCGTCACGGCGTAGCCCGGCCGGCAGTTTAAAAACAGTCGTAAAAACTTGTGACTCCGGCAGTGAAACAACGCAGTAAGGTGTACTAATTGCTTTTGGACTGGCACTGTTTAATAATTTTCGAATTTGCTCGGCTAGGACTTCCGGTTTTTTAATAACTCCGTTTGTCACAATGCCGCTCCGGATTGTTGTCCGCGCGTAACCGACCATTTTCGGTCGGCCAAAAGCGGCCTTGCGCAAGAGCATTGCTTCAATCGAATTATCTGAAATGTCGAGCCCAAAGACGGATTTACGTAACATTTTTGTTTTTAATTACTCCTCCTGCCATTCAAGCACAGTCAAGGAATTATCAACCGTAGCAGTTACTTGTTGGGAGTACTCCCCAACTGTACTCTCGGTATGCAGCGTGGCTGTAGCGCCAGCAGTAACAATGTTAAGTATACAAGAATCTTGGTTAATCGGCAAAGTCAGCGCCACGTCTGACCATGCGTCCCGGAGCCGGCTCAAACCTTCTTCGACGCAGCTTTCAGCCGCGAATCTGGCGCGGGCTGATTGATTTTTGCCAAAACTGATTTGTATTTCATCAATCCCCCGTAAACTCACGCTTATCCCAATCACAAGTCCGGTCACAGCCACCACCAGCAGCGCGACTAGCGCCACGTATCCTTTTGGGGCGGATTGTTGGTTAGGTTTAGCCATAGGTGTTAGCGCCGGGCGCGCGCCTCAATACTAAAATTTAATTCGGAAGACGCGTCAAAGTCACGCAATCCATCCGGGTTAAGATAAACGGCAGTCAGAACAACTTGAACTGTCTCGGTTCGGCTCTCATACGAAATATCCGTAAAACTTCCGGTTAACCCAACGGTTGGGGTGTTAAGTTCAACGGCTGGCTCGCCTCCGGTTTGCCGCGTCAGCTGGAGCGCGCTGGCGTTAAAAAAATATGTCAGCTCAATCCCAGAAAAACTTAAAACAAGCGTGTCGCTGCTGGGAACTGAGATTGACTCAGCCGCCCGAATGTCACGTTCAAGCTGGCGGCTGGCAAACCTAAGATTTTGGTTGACTTCAAGTTCTGTTTCAATTGATACTTGACCTCCTATAATATCAAGCGTCAGGTAAGAAATCGAAGTCAGGATCATACCTACGATTCCAATGTAAATCATTAACTCAAGTAGCGTAAAACCGCTCGGTCGGCCTGAAGGTTGGGGCAAAGTGTTCATTATGGTAAGTAGTATATTCGGACTCCATTAAGCACCGGGGAGTCATTGCCATTGCCGGTCAGTTCTAAACGGTACTGCGCCCAGTCATTAAAATTCAAATCAGTAGAGATGAGTTCTCCGGTTGGGTTGGTAAAGTATGTCCCGCTGCCGCCACTGCCTGACCAGTCCGTCCAGCTGCCGGGTGTGCCACCGTTATCCGGCGCGGTCCGGACCTGAAACTGAATATCACAACCGGCGCACGGATTACTTTCATTCCAATCTAAAATGTGTACGCTCGCCGAGCCTCCCATAAAATAGGCTGAGGATGTCAAATTCCCGGACGCCGCAAAACCGCCGCCGGACTGATACCGAAGTAAGCTACCCCCGCTGCCAACCGCCCAGCCGTCCGTTGTCCCAATTAGAGTCGCGCCATACCAGGTTTGGTCACCGGTGTCTATAAACTGCGACCAATTTACGCCATCATACATATAAACCTCGCCATTTCCGCCAAACATCCAGCCGTTGTCCGGGTTTGAAAATACAACCGAGCGCCAATCCATGTTTCCAAAATCTTCGACTTCAACCCAAGCGCTGCCGTTAAAATGGCCAACTCGGCCGGAGTTACCCACCAGCCATATATTGTCCGCTGTAACCACGGCCAAGTCGTACCAGGTTTGATTTCCGGTATCGGCAACCTCAGACCAGCTCACCCCATCGTAATGATAAATCTCGCCCTGCGCGGCGACTGCCCAGACATCAAGCTGGGATAGCCCATCCA
>DASWIF010000060.1 GCA_036397795.1 Candidatus Saccharimonadales bacterium | reverse complement strand
CGGAACGACAAATTGCTGCATAGGTTAGGGTTGTAGGCTGTAGGTTTTAGGTTGTAGGTTGTAGTTTGTAGTTCTGCCCTCAACTAAAAATCTAAGAAGCTACAAGCTACTGCCTAATATCGTAAACTGCTATTTAAATCCATAATCGCGTCGAACTCTTCACTCGTCAGTGTTGGCTGGGCGGTCGTTGGGGATTGGGCGATAAGTTCGGCAATCGACTTTTTGCTCTCCATGCTCTGATCACCAAGTTTTAAATAGAGCCGGTTCAGCGAACTTTCTTTCCAAGCTTTTATTCCCTCAACTCTTTTGGCAAACGAATCCTGCTCCAGCAGATCAATTTTTTCAAGTATCTTCTCGGCCGCGGCCAGCGGTTCGGGCGCTAAGTGCCGGAAATCTTCAAGCGTTAACGAACGCAATTCTTCAGCCGGGCCGGTTAAACGCGGCCGGAACTTAACGTCCTGGATACGCTGCGGTTTGCCAACGTTTGGAGCGAGCGGAGTTAAAGGACGCTGAGCAATTTTTGGCGCGACCGGCGGCTGACTGGGTTTACTCTGGCTGACAACCGCTGGAGAAATCGGGCGCGATGTACCAGGTCGAGACTCTGCCCGAACATGGCTGGGCAAGGCTTGTGGCTCTGAATCTTTGGCCGGAAATTTGAGAACCGGCGGTTCAGTTGGTTTTACTCCAGACCCTGACAGGAGCTGTTCGGCCTCGGCCCGCAAATCCGCAAAGTCCTGGCGGGTCATGGTCTGCCGATGCCGGTCATGCAGCGAGCCGGCTTGCTCGTTAATCAAACGCAGTAGCTGATCGGCCTGAGCCGGTTCAAGCCCGAGCCCGCCAACCAGCGGCGAGTCAATTAAAATCTCTCGGGTTTGAATACTGTTGCGCACGCCCCGGAACCGAGCTTCAATAATCCGCTCTAAACGCGTTTGAGCCAGCGGATCCGTAATCTTAAGTTCTGAACGCCGGATAACCGCGTCAACATCTTCGGTCACGTTCAGCGGCTCCCCGGTCGGCGTGACCGGCGTTTTAACCGCGACCCGCGCCGGAGACGCGATTGCCGGCTGACCGCCGACCAAACGCATGATCCCGGTTTCATCTTTGACAAAGATCTGCTGCTCACCAAACGGGTCACTCACGCCATCATCCGACTCATTCAAAAGCTCAAAGAAATCCAAATCTTTTCGGTTGTTTGTCTCCTCCGTCATAACTCAAGTTTAACCAAATTAAAGCAATGCCCGTCGCAGGGCCGCGGCCTTGTCTGTCTTCTCCCAGGTGAAATCCTTTTCCTTGCGTCCAAAGTGGCCGTAAGCGGCGGTCTGGCGATAAATTGGTCGTAAAAGTTTAAGCTGGGTAATAATACCCGCTGGGCTCAGATCAAAAAATTTCCGGATTTGGGCGGCAATCTTCACTTCGTCCACCCGGCCGGTTCCAAACGTATCGACTAAAATACTAATCGGTTCCGCCACTCCAATAACGTAGGCCAGCTGAACTTCGCAGCGATCCGCGAGCTTAGCCGCCACAATATTTTTAGCGATGTAGCGAGCCATGTACGACGCCGAGCGGTCAACTTTACTCGGGTCTTTGCCGGAAAACGCCCCGCCGCCATGCCGGCCGTGGCCGCCGTAGGTGTCAACAATAATTTTTCGGCCGGTCAAGCCGGCGTCCGCCGGCGGGCCGCCTTTGACAAACTTTCCGGTTGCGTTAATAAAGTAGCGGGTTTTACGATCCAGAAAGCGGCCGCAGACAGGCTTAATAACATACTTTAAAATATCACGCTCAACTCGTTTGGGGTTTACTTGAGCGTCATGCTGAGCCGCAATCACGACCGTATCAACTCTTTTCGGCTTGCCGTTGGCGTACTCAACCGCGACTTCGGCTTTGCCGTCCGGCCGCAAATAAGCAAGAGTTTTATTTTTGCGAACCTGGCTCAACCGCCGAGCCAACTTATGCGCCAGTAGAATTGGCAACGGCATATATTCCGGTGTTTCTTTGGTGGCGTAGCCGAACATCAACCCCTGGTCGCCGGCGCCCTGTTATTTATATTTGCCCTTGCCGGCGTCAACGCCCTGGGCAATGTCCGGACTTTGTTCGTTGATGCTAACCATGACGCCGCAATCCTGCCAGTGGAACCCCATTTCATGATCATCGTAACCAATCTCACGGATGGTTTTACGCACCACGGCCGCCACGTCAACATATCCTTTTGTTCGAATCTCGCCCGTGACCACTACTAAACCGGTTGTGACCATGGTTTCAATCCCGGCATGGGTGTTGCGATCCTGAGCCATAAGCGCGTCTAAAATAGCGTCTGAAATTTGATCGCAAATTTTGTCCGGGTGACCCTCGGTGACGGATTCGGAGGTGAATATATAGTTTGACCTGCTTTTTGACATTTTTAGTTGAATTTCACTTAGTAAATCCCAAAATTCAAATTATAAGTTCCAAATAAATTTTAAGACTCAATATGCTGCTACTTTATTTTTAGTGCTATGGCCGCGAAAATTTTTACAAACTCACATCCTTCCTGAACCAATGGCTCTATCCTTGAACTGAGAGTTGGATTCGCTTCAATGACCAGTTTCAACCAATATGTTGATTCCTTTGCTTCCTTG
>DASWIF010000059.1 GCA_036397795.1 Candidatus Saccharimonadales bacterium | reverse complement strand
GGCGGCATCTGTATACGGCCAGGACATTAATATCGACAACAAAATCAGAATTACACTGAGGAATCTCCTGTCATGAATACCAGAAAACCTGCTAGCGGCTTCATCATGGCTTCTTTATTAATTACGACTACCCTAGTGCTGTTGATTGGCATTTCAGTCACCCAGCTAGTGGTTAATAACTTTCTGCTAGCAACCAATGACGTGGCTAGATTTCACTCACAGAGCGCTGCCGACGCGGGGCTAGATTACGGTATAGCCACCTTGAACACTAATGAGGCATGGACTGGCACCACCGGAGAAGTTGAGCTTATGAACAACGGGGATGCCCGCACAACATTTGAGGTAACCGTTAGCAACGGTTCCAGTGAGAGCTTAAAAATACTAACCAGCACAGGACGAGTCTACACTCCTGCCGCTGCTACCGCACCAAGTAACGAACGAACTTTTGAGGTCACTGCTGAGGGCCTATCTCCAAGTAGCGGCAACTATTCCTTGGTCACTGGCGTCGGCGGGCTGTATATGAGTAATAATAGTAAGATTCTGGCAGGTGATGTCTATGTTAACGGTGAAATCCGTATGAGCAATTCCGCTACGATTGGTTTATCTACCGCCCCCGTTACTGTCAATGCCGCTCATCAAAACTGCCCAATTAGCGGCGGCGGCACCTACCCCAGACTGTGCGAAACCGGCGAAGGCGAGCCGATTGATTTGTCTAGCCCCCAAGCCCATATTTACGCCGACGTAGAAGCTAACAATCAAGTGGACGGCGATCAAATGACGGATAGCGGCTTAATTAACGCTCCTGTTATTAGCGATTATCAAAACCCTCCAGCAGGCTATGTCGAGCCACTCACTCTGCCCGAACACGACCGCCAGGCACAAGTCAGCAATGTCTCCACCACTACTAGCGACGGTTACTATACTAATTGCGACCAAAATAATGTAACTCGCACCTGGCCGGGACGGTTGAAAATTGTCGGCGATGTCCATATAGGCAAAAGTTGCAAGGTTATAGTCGAAGGTGACGTTTGGATTACTGGCCGGCTGACTATGCAGAATTCGTCCCAGCTAATCGTGTCCGATACCATACCTCTCGGCGGATCCAATACGGTTAATCCAGAGCTACCGACTATGATGGTCGACGGCCAAGCAGGCGTGTTTATGCAAAACTCATCAGAGATTATCGGCAACGCCGACGACGTGGGTGTCCAACTGATTGCATATTGGAGCCGAGCCGCCTGCTCACCGGACTGTGCGGACGTTACTGGCAACGACCTCTACGCCTCACGCAATGATCGCACCATTTATATGAACAATAGTTCTAGCGCGCCGACCTCAATACTGTATTCACGCTGGACCCAAGTTGAAGTTAATAACGGAGGCGACATAGGCGCTCTAGCAGGCCAAACCGTACGTTTGAGCAATTCCGCTGCCGTCACATTCGGTACTTCTGTCGGCAGCGGTGGCGGTTCTACACCGTCAACTTTTGTAGTACGAGACTATCGACGCGTGCTTTAGCTTATTTTTTCTAGACTTTAAAACAAACCCTCACATCTGTAAAAGCTTAGAGTAAACTGCTATACTGGCGTGGTTACTTGCTTATGGTTAATAAAAAATGAAAACTCCTCTCTTATTTATAGACAAACCGGTGTTTGGCCTTGATATTGGGCATAGCACAATTAAGGTCATCCAGCTCAATAAGAGCCGTCAAAAAACCGCGGTCAATGGCTATGGCACAATCGACTTCAACCCCAACGCCATCGTCAAGGGCGAGTTGGTCAACATTGAGGAGCTAGCTCGTCAAACTTTTAAGTTATTTGAGAGTGGTATGACGGGCAAAATTGAGACAAAAAGAGTGGCCGCCGCCTTGCCCGTCAGCTTCACGTATTCGCGGGTGGTGAACTTGCCACCGATGGAAGAAAAAGACCT
>DASWIF010000058.1 GCA_036397795.1 Candidatus Saccharimonadales bacterium | reverse complement strand
ACTTGGCGAAGCCGTGAGAGAACTGCTACTCGAGTTTCGGGACGATGATTGGGATACCATGATCGAGGTGTTGTTATTTAATGCCGCCAGACGGCCATTGATCGCAAAGCACATTGGCCGATTAACAACTGCCGGCATGTGGGTCGGATCAGATAGGACATTTTTGAGTTCAATCGTCTATCAAGGGCATGCTCGCGGAGAACTAGCCATGACCTCGCTTATAACCAACGCGACCGTTCAAGGTTATAAGCCTGATTTACTCATGGTTGTACTGGCCGACGTCAAGACCGCTCTGAGTCGGCAGATAAAGCCTGATCGGATTGGCTCAGAAGACTTCGAATTTCATAAACTTGTAATGAATGGGTTCCGTCAGGAAGCGCTAGAGCGACGCTTGCCGATAATTGACGGCGATGTACCGCTGGAGCAGGTTTATGAGCAGGCGTGGTTAATCGCTAAACCCCATGTCGAGCATTATTTGGAGAAAAAAAGATAATGGAGGTGATATGAACGAAAGATTGACTCCCGGTGAGAGGCTAGGCCAAGCATTAGTGCGAAAAGATGAATTCGGGCTTGATGTCCTAACAGAGGTTGGCAGACAGCGGGTTACCAAATACGTCACTAATATTGATGCTGACGTCTATGCCCTAAAAAATTTGTCAGAGGAAATGGCCGCGACCGCCATTGCACGGCTTAGCCGCAGCGCGGAAGGCGTGAGGGTAATAATCGCCAGAGAGTTTCTAGATGCGAATGGTGAAGTAAATGAGGACAAAATCAGAGAGGTCTCCAATAGAATTGTAAATATCTTTGGCGACGATTCTGTTAAACAAGTGGGCGGAGGAATCAAGGTAGTTGTTGAAAATGCCTCCAATCTGCTAACCAAGTATATTGAGTGGGGCAGGCTGGGGGGATATATCGAGCAGTCAACAAGATATATCTTCTTTGATAGACGAGGGCCCGATGGCAAATTCCGTTATCACATGCCTGAGACTTTTGACCCAGGTGTGCGCTCTGAGTTTGGTAGATATGCCAATGGTGTATTTGAAAGTTATTCGGAAATAGTAAGAGGCACTACCGAGTATGTACGGGCAACGAGAACTAAGCCCGACGACCTGAAAGATCCGGAGTGGAAAAATGTGACTAGAGCCCAGGCTTGTGATGCGGCTCGTTTGCTACTACCCGTAGCCACCCGAGCCATTGTTGGCATAACCGGCTCAGCCCACTTTTATGACAATATGGCCATCAATCTTCTAGGCAGCAATAATACGGAAGCCAGACAGGCCGGCGAACGGATACTCAATGAAGCCCGTAAAGTCGCACCGGTTTTATTGGCCAAGACCGACGATCCGCAAAAGGGCGCAGCTATATCCGCCTACAAAGCTGAGACCAGAGATACAATGCGTTTAATTGCTCCTTCAGCCGAATTCGAACCAAAGCAACTTAAAAGCCAAGCTGAATTGATTGATTATTCACCGAAGCACGAACTTCAACTTCTGCCGCATATGTTGTACCGTTTTTCAAATATGTCTTTGTTAGAGCTGGAAAGAGAATTAGGGAACTGGAGTGAAGACGAGTTGTTAAACGCTTTTAAGTCATACATGGGGGGGCGAACCAACCGCCGCCACCGTCCAGACAGGGCGATTGAAATCGCCCAATACGTTTGGGACGTAGTTTGTGATTATGGGATATTCAGGGATTTGCAAAGACACAGAATCGTAGATGGCCTGGAGTGGCAAGATTTACACCCATACTTTGGCTATGAAATACCTCAACTGCTGATAGATGCCGGGTATGAGGACCAATCACATCGTATATTTGAGTCCAGCCTCCAGAATTACGAGCTACTGCAAACACGTGGTTATACCGACGAGTCACAGTATTCGACGTTACTTGGCCATAAAATGCGCTGGAAGTGGGGGTTCAATGCGCGGGAAGCCTTCCATCTACTGGAGTTAAGGACGCAACCAGCTGGTCACCCGGGTTATATAAAACTCTGCCAGCAAATGTTTGAAAAAGTACGTGAAGTACATCCTAATTTAGCCGAGGCTATGATATTTATTAACACCACGGGTGAGACTGAAGAATTAACTCGGTTGGGTGAGGCTAGAGCTAACCAAAGACGAATGGCATTACTTGGCGAGTCGGCCATTGATTTTGATTCTTCTGATAATTAATCGTTCTCAAAAACTGCTCATGCTTTGAAGTTCGACCCCATAGTGGCAAAGTAAGATCATGACTGACGGGGCCAATCGAATTAAGCTGGAACTAAAGGCTGCACCGCTGATTGTGGCCCATTATTTGATCGGTGCTGGCATTCCATCGGAAATTTATTGGCCTAACAAATTTGAGCGGCTTGGTCTGGACGGTAAAAATAGTCGGTTAACGCCCGAGCACGTGGAGCAGCTTGGCTGGATCAAGCGCCAGTATGAGGCGCTTAAGAAAAATTCCGAAACAGCCGCCTTTGCCCCCCATGTTCTGCCGCTAATGGCCAGGGTCGATCTGGCCTTTTCGGCCGACAAAAGCCAGTTGGCGGCGGTTATTGGTCCGCTAATGGCCTTAAAACTGGCATATTTCAAACATTTGGCCGATTCTTTAACCGCCGTCTGCGGCTACACGACCGTCAAACAAAAAGTCAAACTGAACAAGTCAACCGGGCCGCTGGTGACTGATCGTTCGCGGCTAAGGGTCATCTCATTTGTGCCGACAAATGAGTTAGAGCTGGGGTTTAATAAGTTTTACGGCCTATCTGACCTGTCTTGGGCGAATGCTTATGAAGCCTGGGCCGATCAATCTTATGATTTCAAAGAAGAGACCACTAGGCAGGCCATTAAATCGCGGTTTAATATCAGTTATCAACTAGAAGGCATCCTTGAGCCGCAGCTGCTAAACGAATCATTGTCCAGCCGAATCGTTGATGTTCTTACCGGACAATCGCCAACAACAGCTCACGGTTATAATTTGCCGGACGCGCTGAATGATGGCGGAATGATGGAACGGTGCTTTGATTATAGCTATAAATTATTCGGCTCGCTTCAAAAAAAGACCGCCCACCTAGCCCCGTTAGCCTGTTTGTGGGGACATAGACAACGTTATTTACTAAGTGTCGGTTACACCGAGACCATCAACCTCCATAAAACAACCAGTGGCCGGCCGGCCAAATTAGCCGCCGCGGTGGTTAGACGACTAGCCGAGAAGCATCCGATTTTGCATGAAGAGTTGGGACAACGGGGTTGATTTTTAGGGGCGGGCGAGCCGTGTGGACAAGACCAAGCAGCTTGGGTGGCTACTTTTGTCAAAGACGATTGAGACTTAAACTCTGAGGGATGACCCAGCGCCTTGTCTCAAAGGGGTTAGCCCTTGTCTGTGTATTGTCCACCCGGCCCTTTAAGCCCAAGTCAGTTGAAAGTCAGCGTATACCTACGATTCGCCGTGTCATAGTGCAGTTCGATGGTTGGACAAGCCTCGACCACTCGACGCAGCTGCCTGATGCTGGTGTCGTTCAACTTCAATGCTCGTACAAGTGAGCTAAAGCTGCCCGACAGCGAGTGCTGGCCACGTTGCTTTGATCGTTGCTGAAGTTGTCGCTTTACCGTTCGATCAGCAATCGCCATTCGCCCTCCTATTAAATCAATCTACATCGGCCGTAGCCGAGCTGAGGCCCCGTTGCCCCATGAGAGTGATCGACTAATCAATCCGAGCGGCAACCGGTAAAAGAAAAAGGGCCTCGGTTTTGGTTGAGGCCCTTTAGTTTTTAAAATAATGAACGCTCAACCGGCAAAACGCATAATCACGAGATCCCCGACGAGGTAGTGATTGGCAGCCGACTGAGTCATGTTGGATAAAATTTAATCCTCGTCGCCGCTATTGTCAAGTTTAGTTTGCTAAATTTGGCCTTTTTTGTCATAATTTAACTCCTAGTTTGCCAAAGACAGTAGCTTCCGGCTTAAGCCTGGATTAAATCGCTACCGAGGTACCGGCCGCACCAGCCTGTCTCTTTGGCCTGATAAAGGCCTTTTTAATGCAAACTGCAACTTAACATCACACAAGGGTAGTAGAGAATATTAACCTGTTAGGAGGAACGTAATGGCAATCAATCGCGAGAAGAAAGCAAAGATTGTGGCTGATTTGGTTGAGGCTTTCAACACCAGCAAATTGACCGTCTTTGCCAACTACGAAGGTCTCAGCGTTGCCGAAGCCCAAGAGCTGCGAGCAGTCGCCAAGGATAATGGCAGCGAGATCAAAGTCGTTAAGAATCGACTGGTTAAAGTCGCGCTAAAGCAGTCGGAGCAGTTAAAGGAGGTCGATGCCTTCGCCTTAACCGGCCAGTTACTTTATGTCTTCAATCCGCAAGACGACGTGGCCCCAGCCCAGATGCTGGCGGGTTTTGCTAAACAGCATCCGGCCATCAAGTTGATTGGCGGTTGGGACTCGGCTGGCTTGGCGTACGACCAAATTACGATCAATCAGTTGGCAGAACTGCCAAATAAAGATCAATTGCGCGGGATCCTGGTGAGCACACTGGCTGCGCCCGCAACCGGCCTGGTTAACGTGCTGGCCGGCAACATACGAGGGCTGCTGAGGGTACTCAAAGCCCGAGCTGACTTAAACTAAGTATAAAGGAGATACCATGGCTGATGAAGCTAAGACAACCGATGAAAAAGACGTAAAAAATGTAAAAGACGAGACACCATCCACCCCGCCTGAAAAAAAAACAAAATCGGAAGTTCCAAAAAAATTTGACAAACTGGTCAAGGAACTCGAGGAATTGAGCGCTATAGAACTGAGTGAGTTGGTAAAAGTACTGGAAGGCAGGTTCGGCGTGTCGGCTGCGGCACCAGTCGCTGCCGTTGCGGCACCAGTCGCGGGGACGGCTGAAGGCGGGAGCGGTGATGCCGCTGTCAAGTCAGAGTTTGACGTCGTCTTAAAAGACGCTGGCACTCAGAAAGTTGCCGTCATTAAGGCCGTCAAAGACGTCACCGGTCTGGGCCTGGGTGAGTCCAAGGCCATCGTGGATAGCGCGCCTAAGCCAGTCTTGGAAAAAGCTTCAAAGGAAGACGCTGAAGCGGCCAAAACTAAGCTGGAAGAAGCCGGCGCTACTGTTGAACTGTCGTAAGCTCAAATTGAGCCCAGCAAACAGCCCGGGAATCGACTCTCTACCGGGCTGCATTGTGCTGGGGAAAACTGCTTTGACTGATGTAATCTACTATGTTACGCTCACTCTGTATAGAACACCCGCAAACGGTAGATATACAGATAGAAATAGTGCATTTTAAACAGAGACAAAAGGATGTCAGAGCTACCTGATAAGCAAGTGAAGCGTCTCCGGTCGCTAATCCAGGAGGCGGAGACTAACTTAGCGGCGGCTAAAGAGCTGTTGGTAAGTTTAGTCGGCGACGATCCGGAAATAGTTCAAACTACCCGCGATGACAATATCGGCAAGGTTATTGAAGGCGTCTTTGACGGGCAGAACATGATCGGACCGGACGGCAAAACCTATCCCGTGCCGGCCAATTACGCCTCTAAGTCTAAGTTGGTTCAAGGTGATATATTAAAACTGACTATCGCCGACGATGGCAGCTTTATTTATAAACAAATCGGCCCAATTCCGCGCAAACAAATAATCGGCGCCCTTATTCAACGCGACGGCCACTACTTTGTCGAGGCCAACGGTCGGGAGTATCGGGTGTTGTTAGCCAGTGTGACTTATTTCAAGGCCAAACCCGGTGACCAAATCAGCATTATCGTCCCAGAAGACGAACAGGACGTCGAGTGGGCCGCGATTGAAGCCTCGCTTTAAATAAACGTCCCCACAATTTGCACAAAGTCTCCTCCATAGCCGGATTTATCCGGCCGGATTCGTTATAATTAACTACTGATTATGGGAAAGAAACGCGCGGATCGCGCGCTGTATCGGCATTATCGCAGTCGCTCGCTGGACGAAATCATCGGTCAGGAACCGATTACTACTACCCTGGCAAACGTAATTAAATCCGGACGGATTAACCATGCCTATCTGTTCGTCGGCCCCCGCGGTGTTGGCAAAACCAGTGTCGCTCGGATTTTGGCCCACGCGATTAACGACTTGCCCTATGACGGCACGACCAATCACTTAGATATAATCGAAATCGACGCGGCCTCCAATCGAGGGATCGACGAAATCAGAGAACTAAGAGACAAGGTGCACCTGGTACCAACCAGCGCTAAATACAAGGTCTATATCATAGACGAAGTTCATATGCTGACTACACCGGCCTTTAACGCGCTCTTAAAGACGCTGGAAGAACCGCCAGGACACGCAATTTTCATTTTGGCCACAACCGAAGGTCACAAGATACCGGCTACGATTACGTCGCGGACCCAGCGGTTTAATTTTCAGCCGATAACGGCCACGGCTGCTGTCGAGCAACTTAAGAAAGTTGCAACCAAAGAGGGTATTTCAGCCGATGACAGCAGCTTAAAACTCATTGCCGAGTACGGCCAGGGCAGTATGCGCGACAGCCTGAGTTTACTCGATCAGCTGAGCAGCCAAGGTCAAGTAAAACTGGAAGCCGTGGTCAACTTGATTGGTTTGGCACCTGAGCGGCTGGTAACTGGAATTTTAACTGCTTTAAATCATCATCAATCCGTTGAGTTACTAGAACTGCTGGACAAAGCCAAGGCGGCGGGAGTGTCGCAACCGATCCTGGCCCGCCAGCTGATTGATGGCTTGCGGCGACAGCTGAGCCAGCTCGAAGCACCCCAATTGGATTTATTCGAAGAATTGTTAAATGTGCCCAATGCCGTGGATCCGGAACTGAAGCTTGAAGTCATTCTGCTCAAGTACTGCCTTGATGGCAACACCGACCAGCTTCAGGTCAAAACTAAGACATCAACCGACATCGAGACGGCTGCCGGGGTACCTGTCGAGCTGGATAGTGCCGCCTGGCAACGGGTAATGAACGCTATTAAAACCAGCCACAACTCGCTCCATGCTGTGCTGCGCCAGGCAAAGCCAGCAGTTCAGGATGGGGTGGTAGTTTTGAGCTTCGGATTTGATTTTCACCGCCGCCGATTGGAAGAAGAACGCAACAAAGCAATTGTCTCGCAAGCCATTGCTGAGGTTCTTAACCGCCAGATTACGCTCAAGACAGCCGTCGACGATGCCCTAAAGCCGTCTAATAACCAAGCTGACCTCTCACAAGTCATCAGCGTTATGGGCGGGGGAGACGTGATGGACTACCGCGATGAATGACATTAAATTACTGCCGCCCCAGAATAACGAGGCCGAAGCCAGCTTATTGGGCTCAATCCTGCTCGATGGCGAGGCCATCGGCCAAATCGCCGATGCGATTACGCCAGACGATTTTTATGAGCCCCGGCATGGATTGATCTACACTGCCATGGCCGATCTGTATAACAGCCACCGGCCGATCGACATATTGACGCTGTCCGACCAATTGAAAAAACGCAAGAAACTGGACGAAATCGGTGGCTCAAGTTATTTAACCGAACTGACAAACCTGGTGCCGACCGCTTCTCACGTTGAACATTATGCCGAAATCGTACGAGAAAAAGCCATCCGTCGCCGGCTGATCAACGCCGCCGCCAAGATCAACAAATTAAGCTATCAGGAGGACGATTCGATTGTTCAACTTCTGTCAGAGGCCGAGGCCAGCCTATTCTCAGTGTCCCAGGCCTCAATCGGCCAGGACCTGGTTTCAATCGAAGCCGTGCTGTCACAAAGTTTTGACCGATTGGAGGAATTGCACAAAGACAAGTCCAAACTCCGCGGCGTGCCGACTGGTTTCAGCGCGGTTGATAGCCTGCTAGCCGGGCTGCAGCCTTCCGATTTAGTTGTTTTAGCGTCACGACCGTCGATGGGAAAATCAACCCTGGCCATGAACATTGCCCATCACGTTGCCCTAAAAGAAAAACAAGCCGTGCTGGTCTTCAGTCTAGAAATGAGCAAAGAACAATTAGTCGACCGCCTGCTGGCAGCTGAGGCTGGCGTGGACGCCTGGAAAATTCGCACCGGCAACCTAAACGACGATGATTTTGTCAAATTGGGAGAAGCCATGGGCCAATTGTCCGAAGCGCCGATCTACATCGATGACACGCCGGTAATTAATGTGCTGGAAATGAGGACTAAAGCGCGGCGAGAAAAACACCGCCACCCGATCGGCTTGATTGTTGTCGACTATTTGCAGCTTATGTCGGCCGTGTCACGCGGCGGTGAAAACCGGGTTCAGGAAATTTCCGAGATCTCCCGAGGCCTTAAAGCCATTGCCCGGGAGCTTAATGTGCCGGTCTTAGCACTTAGCCAGTTATCCCGTTCGGTCGAGCAACGATCACCGCAAATCCCGCAGTTAGGCGACCTACGGGAGTCGGGTTCAATCGAGCAAGACGCGGACGTAGTCATGTTTATTTATCGAGAGGATTATTACAATCCGGACACCGATCGTCTACATATTACTGATATCTATGTCAAAAAACACCGCAATGGCCCAACCGGCAAAGTTGAATTATACTTTGCACAAGACCGGGTTCAATTTATGACGCTAGAAAGTTCGTCGGTCCAAGCGGATGATGGTGGGGAGTAGTGAAACGAAACATCTTTGAGCAGCTGATCCTTTATAACTACCGTTATGTAATCGGTTACTTTGTAATTTTCAGCGCTGGGATTTATAGCTTGGTTTGGCGATTGGGCAGTCTGCTGCCGGGTCTGGGTTACTATGAAGCCGACTACATTACATCCTTTGCTGGCAGCTGGCGGGCGATATTGGATAATCCGCTCTACTGGCCGCATAAAGCCTTGACCAATCTGAGCGTTCAATGGCTGGGGTCGACAGATCTGGCTTTCCGGCTGCCGAGTGTCTTGATCGCAGCCGTGTGCTTAATAGTGTTTTTCGTGGTAATTCGGCATCGGTTTAAGGGTCGGGTGGCGATGGTTGCGGTAGCTCTGTTGTCAACCTCCAGCTGGCTGTTGCCGTTTGCCCGAACTGCTCGGCCGGAAATTTTGGTGCCAACCATGATACTTTTGCTGCTGCTATCGGCTAGACTAGCCGGAGAGAGCCGGCGAGGCGGTTGGGTTTTATTGTTAGCGTTTATTATTGGTTTGAGTTTATACGTCCCACTGCTGCCGTATGTAGTTTTAATTGGTGGGGTTGTAACTTGGTCATATATTCGAAAACACTATTCCGAGGTACCAACCAAGTGGTATTTGATTGGTTACGGCGTGCTGGGGATTACCGTTTTACCTCTTCTAATCGCCTTAGTTAAACAGCCTGTCCTCATCCAGGATTTGCTGGCTTGGCCCGATAGCTTGCCACAGCTGGGACAAATTTTAAGCGGTATCAAGTCCGACGTCAGCTCATTGTTCTGGTCCGCCCGGTCTTTTCCGGCGCTCTACCTTGGTAACTTGCCTCATCTTGGCCTGTTTGGAGCAGTCATGCTGATTCTCGGCATATACCATTTGGACCGTGAAGTTTCCCGGTCTTTGACCAATTTTGTACTCCTGGCGTTTGGGCTGCTATTGGTTTTGATCAATCTCAAACCTGACCCCGGCCATAATGTGGTCCTGATTCCGTTTGCTTATTTGCTGATTGCCGCTGGCATTGTCATGCTGCTCTCGCAGTGGTATGAAATTTTTCCCAGAAATCCGGTAGCCAGGATGATCGCCTTTCTACCGACCTTTATATTATTCATCGGTGTCATCAACTATCACTATCAACGGTTTTTTGTGGCTTGGACCGGATCAGCGGAAACTTTCGCGGCTTATCCGCCGCTCAGCCAGCAACTTAATCATTTTATGGGTCAAGCCTCCGGCCAAGGTTTGGTCGTCGTAACTGAGGAAGAAAAACCGATTGCCAGTGCGATAGCGGCCTACCAAGACATCTTAGTTACTTCAGTGGCTCAAGCGATTGACACCGAATCCAGTTACGTTATCTCCCAACTGGCGCTCGAGCAATTGGAACCAAAGTTTAGGGCTCGGATTGAAGCCCAAACTATTCCGATCTATACGCCTTATGCTGTCCGCCCGATCGCCTTGCGTTACTCAATCCGCTGATTCTTGTTACAATAATCCTGAGTAAGGCTCAACTAATCCGGGAGAAATTATGTTCGATCAAGCCAAAATGGTCATGCAGGTCAGGAAGCTCCAAAAACAGCTGGCCAAACAAATTATTGAAGTCTCGGCCGGTGACGGTGCGGTAGTAGTTAAAATTACCGGCGAGCAGAAAATCAAGAAGATTGAGATCGACCCGGAAATGGTAAACCTCGATAATATTTCCCAGCTAGAGGAGTGGATCGAAGCCGCGGTTAAAGACGCCATTAATAAAAGCCAACAAGTCGCCGCCGAGAAAATGCGTCCGTTTATGGGCAGCCTAGGCAAACTTGGGCTTTAAGGGGCAATTCTATGCCGGTCTTGCCTAAGTCCATTAACGACTTGATCGAGGAACTGGGGCGCTTGCCCGGAGTAGGGCCCAGAACCGCGGAGAGATACGCATTCTATCTGTTTAAACAGCCAGCCAACGGCGCCGGACAGCTGGCACAGGCAATTACCAGCTTGCACGGCCAAGTCAAAATCTGCCCGCTGACTTTTATGTTAATTGACGCCAAGGAAACAGTTTCGCCGCTGTATAGCAGCAGCCGGCGCGATAAGTCCAAGGTGCTGGTAGTGGAAGAACCGCTGGATGTAGCCGCCATTGAAAGCACCGGCTCGTTTGACGGCACCTATCATGTTCTGGGCGGGACGATTTCTCCGATCGATGGCGTCGGCCCGGAGCAACTACACATTGCCGAATTAATAAGCCGCCTAAAAACCGACAAGGTCAACGAAGTGATCTTAGCTACTAACCCTAGCGTCGAAGGCGAATCAACAGCCTTGTTCGTTCAAAAAAGGATCAAAGAAGCTAACCGAAAGATCAAAGTGACCCGATTGGCCACCGGTTTGCCAGCCGGAGTGGATATTGAATACGCTGACCATATCACTCTGACCAAGGCCCTGGAAGGACGGCGAACCTTATGAACGAGGCTGCAACGCTTGTAAATGCCGCCCAAAGCCTGGTCGTAATTCAGGGTGAGAATCCCGATGGCGACAGTCTTTCCAGTGCTTTAGCGCTGGAAGCCATACTGACGGATTTGAAAAAGACTGTCACGCTCGTTTGCGCCGTGGACATACCCAAATATTTGCGGTTCTTGGCCGGTTGGGACCGGGTTATCGCCAAATTGCCGGCCGAATACGATTTAGCCATCATCGTGGATGCTTCTACTCAGGCTCTCTTGACGCGAACTATCAAAAGCCCGGCCGGCCACTCTTTGGCACAACGCCAGCCGCTAATTATCGACCACCACAGCAGCGGGATCGACCTGCCATTTGCGGCTAGCCAATTAATTCAGTCTGAGGCAGTTTCAACCGGTGAAATAATTTATCAACTGGCCAAACAGGCTGGCTGGCCCATCAGCGCTGATACGGCCGGGTTGTTAGCTAATTCGATTATGTCCGATTCTTTGGGACTGACTTCGCCTAAGACCACCGCTAAAACCATCTATCATCTGGCTGAATTAGTCGAGCTCGGGGCAAATCTAACCCGACTAGACGAACTCCGGCGGGCGCTCAATAAAAAACCGGTCGATATCTTTTACTACAAAGGTCAGTTGTTCGAGCGGGTTGAATTGGCGCTCGACGGCCGGGTGGCTTTGGTCGTCATACCCTGGGAGGAAATCGAGCAATACAGCGACGCCTACAACCCCTCGATGTTGATTATTGACGAGATGCGGCTGATCGAGGGGGTCGAAGTGGCCGCCGCCTTTAAGACCTACCCCGACGGCAAGATCACCTGCAAGCTTCGAGCCAATCCGACGGCCAGGTTCATGAACGAAGTCGCCGAACACTTTGGCGGCGGTGGACATCCATTTGCGGCCGGTTTTAAGGTTTTTAACACGCCGCTAGACACTCTTAAGTCTGAATTTATCAATCAGTTGAGGCAACGTTTAGAAACATGAAACTTAAGATTTATAACACCCTCAGCAAGTCAAAGGTCGAAGTCGAACGACCGGTCGGCCGAGACTTTAAACTGTTCGTTTGTGGCCCGACGGTATACGAGCTAGCTCACATTGGCCACGCTAAGACTTACACCCAATTCGACGTACTCGCCCGGACGCTGAAACACCTCGGTTATCCGCTCAGCTATCTGCAGAACATCACAGACATCGATGACAAAATAATTATCAGAGCCCGGGAACAAGGCGTCGATTGGCGCCGGCTGACCCGCCAGTTCGAGCAAGACTATCATGACGATATGACGGCGCTCAATAACGTCACGATTGATACCTACGCCCGAGCGACCGATCATATCAAAGACATCATTCGGCAGGTCGAGGCGCTGGTAAAAAAAGAGTTTGCTTATCAGATAGACAACGACGGTATCTATTTTGAAATCTCCCGATTCGCCGCCTACGGCCAGCTGTCTGGCCGGACGGAAATCAAGCAGGATGACGCCCAGTCGCGGATCGACGAAAGCGACAAGAAGCGCGGTTGGAATGATTTTTGCCTGTGGAAATTCTCCAAACCAGACGAACCGGTCTGGGATGCCCCGTTCGGCGCCGGACGACCCGGCTGGCACATCGAAGATACTGCCATAACCGAGCATTTTTTCGGTCCGCAGTACGACATGCACGGCGGAGCCGTTGATTTGATTTTTCCGCATCACGAGGCAGAAATATCTCAAATGGAGGCGTCCTCGGGCCTGAAGCCATTCGTTAAATATTGGGTTCATACCGGCTTTTTAAACATCGATCAGGCCAAGATGTCTAAAAGCCAAAATAATTTCTTAACCATTAAAGATACCTTGGCCCGACTCGATCGGCCGATGGCGTTGAGGTTGTTGTTTTTGCAATCGCACTACCGCTCGCCAATTAATTACTCGCAAGCTCTGCTTAATGCGGCGGCGGCGCGTTTGAGCCGCTTACAAAGCTTGGCTGATCTGAGATTCCAATACTTTGACCAACCGAGCGAAGACGAGCAAGAACTATTAGTCCGAGGGTATAGCGACTTTATCAAAGCCCTGGCGGATGATCTTAACACTCCCCGGGCATTGAGCGTGATAGCGGCGATCATGGACGCGGTGGAACCAGCCGGTTTATCAAGCGGGGCGGACTCCAGCTTTGTCAAGCTATTGACTGCTGTCGACCAAACACTCGGGTTGAGATTGCTCGATTCCGCCGATATCTCCGCCAGTCAAAAAGCGCTGATAAAACAGCGCGAAACCGCCCGAAAAGACCAGGATTTCACGGCGGCCGACAAATTGCGCACCCAGCTAGAACAGGCGGGGATAGCAGTCCGAGACGGCCCTAACGGACCGCTCTGGGCCCGCAACTGAAACCTTGACCTCTCAAGCCGCTTTTTGGCGTTGCCTCTGGTCGATATAATCAAGCAGTAGGATTCTTAGGCAGGCGGCGGTTGGGATGGCCAAGAACCCGCCGAGCAAGCCGCCCAGCGTGATACCGACGATAACCGCCACCAGCACGAGCAGCGGCGATATTTCCAGTGTTCGCGACTGGACATAGGGCTGGATGATGTTGTTTTCGATCTGTTGGTAGACTATAAAGAAGACCAGCATAATAAGTGCTGTCGGCAACGATTGGAACAAAGCCACAGTAATAACGACCAGCGCCCCCAACGTATTACCAATCAGCGGTATCAACCCAGTCAACAGAATCACGCCAGCCAGAGCGATGGCGTTAGGAATGCCGACAGCCACCATAATGACCAAACTGGCCAAACCAGCGATTGAGGCAATCAGCAGCTGGCCGTTGACGTAACCGGTAACGACAGCGTACATACGCATGGCTAGGGCTTGGTTATGAGCTCGGCGGCGAGACGGATGGTAGGACCAAAATAACTCCAGCCATTGCGGTCCTTCGACCAGCATAAAAAAAGTCAAGACCAAGACCGTAATGAAGGCAATGAGCGACGTCGTGGCCCGGCCGATGCCACTTATAATCGGTCCGCCAGCGTCGCCTAGGCGGCCGGTCAAGTTACCGGCCAATTCCTGCGCCTCATCCTCAAGATCGTAACGAATAATCACATCGGCCACCAATCCGTTTTGACTGGATTCACGCAATTGTTCGACCCGCTGGGGAATCGTCTCAATCAGTTTCCTCGACTCCGATACCAGGGGCGGGACGGTACTGGTAATGAATATGCCTAACAGTCCCAATACCACCAAGTAGGCGATGCCGGTTGCTAACGCCCGGCTGCCGCCAGGAATCCGGCGCGACAAGTAACTAACGGGCGGGTTTAAGGCTAGGGCCAAGAAGAAAGAGATTATCAGCAACGCCAGTACGCTACGAAGTTTGTAAATGGCGATCAAGCCCAGCCAAAAACCGAAAGCCACCACCATGACACGCAAAATTGTCCGGGTCTCAATCTCGATCTTCATGCTTGCCACGATATAACCTCAAATTTTAATCATAAGTATGGCGTTTGCCTGTTAAAAACTCAAGCTTTATTAGTGGCGGTAATTAGTATCGCCAGCAGCCTGGGCCCGACAACTTCAATGTCGTACTGAGCCAATTGGTGGGTTTGCCAGCGGATAATCGCGTCTTTTTCGGCCGGATTAATCAATATTTGTTCCAACTTATCCGCCAAGGCGACGTCGTCTGAGGGGTTGAATAACAGTTGTGGCCGCCCGCCTAAAACGCTGCTAAAGCCCGGGTTATTGCCGCCGAGTGTCACCGCGCCAGCCGCCATTGACTCGAGCAGAACTAGGCCAAAGGCTTCGCCGCCGGTCGCGGGCTGGACTACTACATCGGCGCTGGCTAAATAATCAGCCTTGTCCGCCTCGGGCACAAAGCCGGTAAACCTAGTCCGATCCGCCAACTCCAAAGTAGCTACCTGTGAACGCAATTGGTTTTCAAGCGGACCCTGGCCGCAAATAACCAAGTTGAACTTAACATCTGTCCGGGCGGCCAAACGGGCCGCCGCTGCTATTAGGTACTGCGGTCCTTTACGCCGGTTCAGACGGTTAAAAAACATAATCGTAGCCGCCGAGTTTCGCAGTTCTGCCCGCGGACGACCGGCCCGGAATTTGACTATGTCGATAAAGTTTGGCAGCACCAGGCTGTCCACCCCGAACCGCTGGCGAACATAGCGCCGAGTCGGTTCGGAGACGCTCGTCGTAGCCTTAAAGTGCTGTAACCAGCGGCGGATAAACCAGCCGTACAAACTGGAGCCGGCGGCTTGCCAGGGCGAGGCCGGGTGGGTGTGCCAAGTTCCAACCAGCGGGATACCCGCCCGCTGCGCTGCCTTAACCGCAGTTAAGCCTAAAAGTGGGCCAAACGGCAACATCACGTACATAACATCGAAATGCTCGCGCTCTAAAATAGCAGTTACTCTCTCGGCCGCAACCCGGCGGGGCAGGCTGAGCGTGTTTTGATTGGCCGAGACTCGGAAATTCCGACTTAAACTATGCACCGGTTGGCCGGCGATTGTCTTGATTTTCGTTTGGCCCACCAAATAATTCAGTCGGTGACCTTGGCTGGCCAGCCAAGTTCCAAACAGTTTGATTTGTTGTTGCACGCCGTCGGGCCGGTCTAGACTATCGTCGAAGACAATGGCGATTTTAAGTTTTTTTGGCATGCTCATTCACCAGCGCTTTATAAACCTGCTCGTACTGGGACACGATTGATTCGTAGTCGTGCTTGGCCGCCTGGGCGCGCGACCATTTTTTGTAACTAGCCCGCGCCGTTTGATCGGTCAGCATGGTCTTCAATTGGCGGGCAAATTTTTTTGTATCGGTGGGGTCGACCAGATAGTTATTGGCCCGGGCACCGGAGGCCAAACGATAGCCGACGTTATCACCAGCCACATATGGCACCTGCATGGCCATGGCTTCGAGCAGAACAATACCAAAGCCCTCGCCATAAGGTGAAGGGGCACAATAGACATCGGCCGACTTATATAGGCGGATCTTAGTAGCTTGGCTGACAAAGCCCAGAAACTCAACACCCGGCAGCTGGTATTTTAAAGCGTAGGCCTCCAGCTTATCGCGCATATCGCCGTCGCTGGCAATAACCAAGCGGACGTCCGGCTCGGTTCGCACCAGTTCGCGGTAGGCCTTAAGCAGCAGGTCAGGACCTTTACGTTTTTCCAGCCGGTTAATGTAAAGAATCAGTTTACGATCGTCGGCATATTTCTTGAGCGGACGGACTTTAGTCGGGTTATAAAGTTTTAAGTCAATGCCGTTATAGATGACCGGTACGCTGGTCTCCAGCAACTCGTTGATATAATAGGAGGCCGGAACGCTGGCGGCCACGATATAATCCAAATCATTGGCAATCGAGCGGGCGTACGGCCTTATGGCCTTGCCAAAAGTCCTATAGATTAGCCTCTCTGGCCACTTGGCATGAAACGTGCCGACATTTATCGACGACGACATATTCAGCAGCTGGCGCGGGAAGAGCGGCACCCACGGTTCATGAAAGTGGAGGATGTCGAAGTGTTCGTTGTCGAGCAAAGTTTTAAGCTCGGCCAGGCCGATCTTAATCGACACGTCAGCTTTAGTTTTAAACGGATAATTCAAATCAGTCGACAAGCCAACTAATATGACATCTCTTGGCGGTTTGCCTTCAAAACTGAGCGGTCTCGGCGAGATAATCTTGACTTGGTGGCCCCGAGCCCGCAAAACCCGCTGGTGGGCAAAAACCGTTTCCTGTACGCCGCCGTGCCGGAACAGATTATAGGGGCAAACAATCCCGATTTTCATCTTGACCTTTAGTATACCGTCTAGCGGGCCAAAAGCGATTTTACTTCGGCCGAGAAGATTCGACTAACATCGGCCTTGTCACCGATGATACTCGGCGCGTGCAAGGCCATATTCGCCTCGTAACTGATCGATTTGACGTAAAGCTGGCTCAAGCTCAGGCGGACCCGAGCCGGGTCAAAGTATTGGTCAGTCTTAGTGGTCATGTCGTAAACCGTCAGGTTAATCGGCGGTCTAAAGCGGGTCAAGTCAAAGGTGAAGAAAATGACATAAATAGCGAACCGAGTCCGGGCGTCGTTGCGACTCCATAAATCCTGCTCCATTTTTCGACTTTCCGCCGGTCTGGTCGCCATGGCGTGCTGATATTTCGGATTAAACAACCCAAAGATACGAAACATCAGCTGCAGACTTAATGGGTTAAATACTATTTTCTTTACCGCCCAGCCGCCGGACCGAGTACTCAGCAGCCGGCATAACGGCAGCATTTTTTTGGCTTTGTAATCATCGGCAAAATCGGCGGCCCGGCCAAAGCCCACAAAGCTTATTAAATCCTTGACCCAAACCTGGGCATCCGGGTGCCGCTGCAACATGCGGGTAACGACGATAAAACCAAATGACATAGCCATGATCGTGATTGATTTAGTCAACTTGGCACTGAGCAAGAAAGTGTAAAGATAATCGGCGTAGTTATCGAGCGACGCTTTGCGGCCGATTTTGTAAAAACTATCCATCCCCCCGATACCCGGTAAATCGGGCAGCGTTACCCGGCCGTAATCACTTAAAAATTCGGCAGTCGAATACATCCGCTCAATCGACGAGTGAACACCGTATATCAAGACTATCTGTTTAGCCGAGTTAGCCGATTCAAGCTGCAGCACCCGGCCGTTTAAACCGGCTATGTTGATTGGGCGAATCCGTCGTTTGCTCATAAAATCAGGGTTAGCGTATACTAATTCATAAGATGGATGCAATACATAAGGCCCGCGGCCTTATACGCGCGTGGTTGACGCACGTCGCCCGTTTTATCAATCAGTTCAGCGGCGGTCGTATCTCCGCGGCCCATATAACGCTGTTCAGCGTCGCTGCCCACGTGTTGGTCGCCTGGGCCTTAATCGAGTCGCAACTTTGGTTGTCGGCTGGCTTGCTAGCAGCCTTTGGCTTGTTGGACGCGGTTGATGGCGCTTTGGCCAGACTGCAGAACAAGGCTAGTGAACTTGGCATCGTACTCGACGCCACGGCCGACAGAATCAAAGAAACCATTGTCTACGCCGGAATCGTGGTCTACCTAGCCGGTAACTACGACCCACCCGTGCTTATCTGGGCGGTACTGGCGCTGGGATTATCTATCACACTCAGTTATATCAAGGCCAAGGGCGAGGCCGTTATCGCCAGCAGTAGCCCCGAAGAAATCGATGCGCAAGCTCTCAACCGGTTTATTGGCGGTGACTCGTTGATGCAGTTCGACATCCGGATGGCGGTGCTGGTAGCCGGTTTTTTACTGGACGCTGTCTTGGGAGCCACGATTGTTATCGGTTTGGGCTCGTTGGGCTCGATCTTGAGCCGTTATAACGAACTTAAACGACTGCTGTAAGGAAGGCTATGCTAAAAATTGACCTGCACACACACTCCGCAGGTTCAGCCGATGGGAGCCTGACCGCGGCCGATTACGCCGCCGCCATTTCAGGCGGCCTTAATTACGTAGCTATTACCGACCATAATGACGTGGCCACCGCCCAAGCCATTAAGCAGCAGCTGGGCAAGCCTATCATCGTTGGCGAAGAAATCATGACCGACTCCGGGGAAATTATCGGCTTATTTTTAAGCTCTAAAATCGAGCCTTTTCAGTCGCTCAGCGCAACCGTCAAAGCCATTAAGGATCAGCAGGCCTTGGTCTACGTGCCGCACCCCTTCGATAAGCTGCGGCGGGCCGGTTTGAGCCAGTCATCGCTTGAATCCATCGCGGCTGATATCGACATTATCGAGATCAAAAATGGTCGGAGTCTGCTGCCGTTACATGGCTCCCTGGCCGCCCGCTTAGGCCGCCGCCACGGCTGGAGTCCGGCCGCTAGCAGCGATGCCCACGGGCCGAAGGGTTTGGGCCGAAC
>DASWIF010000057.1 GCA_036397795.1 Candidatus Saccharimonadales bacterium | reverse complement strand
AACCCCAATGGTTTTAAGAATGATTTTAAAATCCAACCACAGCGACCAATTTTGGACATAATATTGATCCAGCCTGATTCGTTCTTCAATTGTTAGGTCGCTTCGACCCGAGACCTGGGCCAAGCCGGTAATACCGGTTTTAACGCTCAGTATCAGCGGTGATTTTTCTCTTAAATCCTGCTCGGCCTCGTCTTTTGGTATCGTCCGCGGACCGACCAAACTGATGTCGCCCTTAATAACATTAATCAATTGAGGCAGTTCGTCTAAGCTGCTGGCGCGTAAAAACCGGCCGAGCGAACTGACACGGGGATCATCCGCTACTTTGGCTCGGTTAGATTGGTATTCCTGGATTAGCTCCGGCCGGCCCAGCTGATTAAACACCTCGGCCGGATCGCGCCCGCTGTATTTAGCTTTCATAGTTCTAAACTTTACGACCGTCGCTTCCTTGCTCCAGCGGGTCAAGCGTTTTTGCTTGAACCAGACCGGACCAAAATCAAACAACAGTATAAGTAGCGCGATTAGCAAAAGTATGGGCGAGAGTACAACCAGACCGACAAGGCCTAGGCTCAAATCGACGCCGCGTTTAACCACCCGCCCCCAGCCCAGCAGCGGCGTGGGCGAGATATGAATAACCGGAAAATATTGAAACAGTTCAACCGCGCTGCGGCCGCTAAAGTAATCGTGTTCGGTTAGCATCAGTTTGTAGTCGATATGGTTTTTTAAGGCAGCCGATTGAATCCGCCGGTTGCTCTGGCTCGACTCATACAATTTAGTTTGGATGATGGTGTCAATCTTGAGCCGCCGCAAATTTACCAGCGCCTCGTTAAGGGCTGAAAAGTGCCTGCCCCTAAACTTTTGCGGTAACGCGCTTTGCTGGCCGACGATGGCCGAGACATGGTAGCCCGAAGACGCGCTGTCGCCGAGTAGGCTGGCCACTTCCCTCGTCTGCTGGCTGCTACCGATCAGCATTACCCGTTCAATACCTCGGCCGTAGCGGTACAACCATTTTTTAATTTGCCACAAAACTTGCCGCTCCAATGCTAGTAGCGTAAAGCCCAGCAAGAAAGCATAGGCCGCCACCAGTCTGGCCGGAAAAATCGTGCTGTTTGGGTCGTTCACGAAGTCGTAGCCGATAATAAACAACATGCCGACAAACGAGCCTAGGGCCAGCCGCCAAAGCTCGCGCCAACGGTTAGAGTAAACGTACTTGGAATAAAGTCCTAAGCCGGCAAAGATTAACAACCAAAACGGAATGAGCAACGCGAAGATTTTAATATATTCGCGGGCCGGGATCTGCTCGATCAGCGGCCGATGGTCAATACTCACCCGGGCAATGTAAGCCACCACAAAGCCCGCGATAAGCGCGATGAAGTCGCCGGCCATCAGACCGAGCGAATATATGAGGTGGGCATTCTTTCGCATTAGAGATTATTGTAGCACCGCTATCAGCTTTAAGAGGGAGAGCATCTCCCCCTTAGACTCACCGCCAGTAGGCGGTTCGTGATTCCCCTCTGAAATAGGTATCGATAAAAGTCAAAGTAAATTCGAACTTTTAGCGATTAGTTATTATTTCTCTATCAGACATCTGCAGCTTAAGTTAGTAGTTAGCAGATGGTAGATAGCAGTTAGGAGTTTATCCTATCGAACATCTGCATGGCTTATCCGCATCTGGTCAAACCGGTACCGGTTTCAAGTGAGCGGCTAATAACGAAACGAGGACTGTTTGACCCAGCACCTTTTATGAGGCTTCGGGTGTGTTTGTAAAAGGTGCTGGGGAGTTCCGCAAGTGACTGATTAGACGGCGAATGAAAACGGCCCAGTGTTTGACCAGCAGCGGCCGTTTCTTTTCCCTATTTCTTTGCGACCAAAGAAATAGGGTCGAACAGCCCGCTGAAGGCGGGCGTCGAAAATAGCTTATTTGGTAAACCAGCCTGCATTGGCGGCATATTCTGTTTTTTTGTCCTAAACTTAAGACTGTAATGTATCGAGTTCTGAGAATCGGTTTTTTAAGCATCTTGGCGCTGTTGCCGTTTCACGCTTTAGTTTACGTCTGGCTGACTAGCAATTTTGGCCATATAAAACTCTGGCAAACTTGGAAGGAGATTTTGCTAGTAGCACTGCTGCCACTCGTCATTTGGCTGCTGCTAAAACAACCGGCTTTTGCCAGACGGTTATTTGCTCGTCGAGTCAACCAGCTGATCTTAGCTTACCTGGCGCTACACCTAAGTTTATGGGCAGTCTATCAACCCGAGTTTGAAGCCGCGGTGGCCGGATTGTTGATTAACCTGCGGTTTTTAGCCCTGTTTGCGCTCGGCCAGCTGCTTATATTGGTAGTTGGTAGTTCGGAGTTAGTAGGTGGGGGTAAAGCCAGCAGGGTAAATGGATTTAAAGAGAGCGCCATTAAGTTCGTACTGGTCGGCGGAGCCGTTGTCAGCCTATT
>DASWIF010000056.1 GCA_036397795.1 Candidatus Saccharimonadales bacterium | reverse complement strand
GGACCAAGTGGTATTCATCGATTGTAAAATATATTAGGGCCAAGGAATTGGTCGGAATTTAGGTGTTTTTAAGTGTATAATCATAAGGAGAAATAGGAGGAGATTATGTTAATTGCATTGGGCCTGGTGGCCGTAGTCATCGTTTGGCTGTGGGCGACATATAACGGGCTGGTTAAATCAAACGTAAGAGTGGATGAAGCCTGGAGCGATATCACCGTTCAGCTCAAACGCCGCTATGACTTGATTCCTAACTTGGTCAACTCGGTCAAAGGCTATGCTAAACACGAAAAAGAAGTGTTTGAAAACGTTACTAAGGCTAGGACTATGGCCTTAAACGCCACCGGCGTAAAAGAGACAGCTGAGGCTGAGAATATGTTTGCAGGTGCGCTCAAAAGTTTGTTTGCGGTGGCCGAAGATTACCCTGATCTGAAGGCTGACGCCAATTTTAAGCACCTCCAAGAAGAGCTGGTCGATACCGAGAATAAAATTCAGGCGTCCCGCCGGTTTTATAATGGTTCAGCCCGCGACCTAAACACTAAAATAATGGTATTTCCGACTAATTTGATTGCCGGAATGTTTGGCTTTAAACGGCGCGAGTTCTTCGAAGTAGAAGATCAGGGAGCGGTCGAACAAGCGCCAGACGTCAAGTTTTAAAACTATATAACTAACTATATAGTTTTATGTATTCCCAAATTGCCACCAACCAGCGGAAGACCTGGGCCATAATGGTTGTTTTTCTGCTGGTTGTGGCTGGGTTGGCCTGGCTCCTCGGCCAATATTTTGGCGACTACACCTTTACCGTTGTGGCGTTTACCATCGCGGCCGTGTACGCGGTTTTTAGTTACTTTAATGCTGGTAAGTTAGCGGTGGCTATTAACCGGGCTAAGGAAATTAGCCAAAAGGACAACCCCCG
The DNA here is from genome assembly GCA_036397795.1 of Candidatus Saccharimonadales bacterium. Lineage (NCBI taxonomy): Bacteria > Candidatus Saccharimonadota > Candidatus Saccharimonadia > Saccharimonadales (SeqCode) > Saccharimonadales bacterium (SeqCode). The sequence continues at coordinate 14,307 of DASWIF010000056.1, read as the reverse complement.
ATTGTGGCGGACAGTCGAAAATCTAAGCATCACCAACGGTATGCCGATGCCAAAATTGTATATTATCGACGACCCGGCTCCCAACGCTTTCGCGACGGGCCGGAGTCCGGACCATGCCATCGTAGCCGCCACCAGCGGATTGTTGGACGTGCTGGAAGATAGTGAGCTGGAAGGAGTCATGGCACACGAGCTCGGGCATGTTAAAAATTATGACATCCGGGTATCGATGATTGCTTTCGCGCTGGTAACCGCAATTGGGCTGATAGCGGACATTTTTTGGCGAAGCCAGCTGTTTGGCGGCCGTAACCGCGAGCGAGGCGGCGGCGTAATTGTTATTTTTGGACTAATTGCGGCTATCCTAGCGCCAATTATTGCTAATTTGCTCAGACTGGCGATTTCTCGAAAGCGCGAGTACTTAGCCGACGCTACTGGGGCGCTGACTACTCGTTATCCGGACGGTTTGGCCAGCGCGCTGGCCAAGATTGGCCGCTACGGATCCACCCTTAAGCGGCAGAATACTGCGACCGCGCATCTGTTTTTTGCTAATCCACTGTCGGGCGGTATGGCTAATTTATTCAGCACCCACCCGCCAGTTGAAGAACGCATCCGCCGGCTCAAAGACATGGGGCAGGGACTCTAATATATGGTCAAACCCAAGAAAAAATCAGTCCCAAGCAAACGGAATTATCGTTTTTGGCGGTCACAACGGGATAACACCGACCTGCCCAACAGTTGGCAGATTCTTGGCCGAGCCTACCAGTTGTTAGCCGCCCATTGGCGAAAAATCGGCGCCATAACTTTAATCTACGGCCTGCTCTATGTCTTGTTGGTGCGAGTGGCGCCGACAGTTAGCTTGGATGATTACCGAGAGGTGGTTGACGAGTTTCTGGGCGGCAACGAATCGGAATTTGTCAGGAACCTAACATTGGCCGGCGTGGCCCTGGGGACCGCCAACCAAGGGCTGGACGACGTTCGTTTGCTCTACGGTTTGGTTTTATTCATAGTCTTTAGCCTCGTTCTGATTTGGGTCTTTAGACGGTTAATGGCCGGCAAGGCAGTCTCTATCCGGGATGCGTTATATAGCAGTCAAACTCCGCTTATCGCGTTTTTTACCATCCTGGCGGTGGCGTCCCTCCAAATTCTACCGTTTGCGGCTGGCGGACTGGTTTATTCTATCGCAAATGTTCAGGATATTGCCGTAACTCCGGCGGAGGATCTGCTATTTAGCGGCTTTTGGCTAGCGGCGGCCTTCTTAAGTGGTTATTGGCTGGTCAACACCATCATGGCTAGCTACGCCGTTACCTTGCCGGGAATGTATCCGATGGCCGCCCTCCGCGCCACCAAGAAGCTAGTAACAAAGCGGCGCTGGTTTTTGCTCAGAAAAATCTTATTCTTGCCGCTTATATTGGCTCTTATATTTATAGTCTTGTTTTTATTCATTGTGGTCGTGGCCCCGGGGGCAGTGTATGGGTTTATCGATCTTTGCCTGATTTTGTCCCTACCGGTTGTCCACGCCTATTATTATCAGTTGTACCGCTCGCTGGTATGACCAAAGCCGAAGCCCAAAAACGCCTGGCTAAATTGAGGCAGCTGATTGGCGAGTACCGGTATCAATATCACGTTCTGGATAATTCCATCATGAGCGAAGCGGCGGCCGATAGCCTCAAGCACGAGCTCGGCCAGCTGGAGAGCCAGTTTCCCGAGTTGATAACGCCCGATTCGCCGTCACAGCGGGTGGCGGGAGCACCCTCGCCTCAATTTAAATCAGTCCAGCACCAGAACCGGATGCTGAGTTTGAACGACGTCTTTAACCACGGCGAGCTCGAGGCTTGGCTCGATCGGATCGACAAACTGGTGGCGGAAAATATTCGCCAGCAAGACTTTTTTACCGATGTTAAGATGGACGGCTTTGCCTGCGCGCTGGTCTATCAAGACGGTGCATTGGAGCGGGCAGTCACCCGCGGCGACGGCCAGACGGGTGAGGATATTACGCCGAATGTTAAAACGCTGGAATCGGTTCCACTTAAACTTCGTGAGGGGCCAAAATATAAACACTTTTTAGCGGGCCGGACTGAGATTCGCGGTGAAGTACTGATGTACAAGGCAGATTTTGCGCGGCTCAACCAAGACCAGTCTCAACGGGGGTTAGCGTTGTTTAAGAATCCGCGTAACACCGCGGCCGGCACCATGCGGCAGCTCGACAGTGCGCTTGTGGCGCAGCGAAAACTGCATTTTCATGGTTACGATCTGTTGCGAGACGACCCGAATGAAGTCGAGACATACAGCATGGCCTACGAAGCGATGCGTCATTTGGGCGTAAAAACCAACGCCGCCGCCCGGATCTGTGGCTCCATCGAGGCGGTTAAATCGCAAATCAAAAAATGGGAATCGGCGCGTTTGACCTTGCCGTTTGGGACCGATGGTTTGGTCATTAAGATTAACAACCGACAGATCTATCAACGTCTGGGCGTCGTCGGTAAGGCGCCGCGCGGCGCGGTGGCGTTTAAATATCCGGCAGAAGAGGCCACGACCAAGGTCAAAGATATTATTATCTCCGTCGGCCGAACGGGCGCGGCTACACCGATTGCCGTATTAGAGCCGGTCAATGTCTCGGGCAGTACCGTCAGCCGCGCCAGCTTGCATAACGAAGATGAGATTAAGAGGCTTGATATTAGAATCGGCGACACCGTCATTATTCATAAGGCTGGTGATATCATCCCTCAGATTACCCGGGTTTTGACCGAGCTGAGAGACGGCTCGCAACGGCCATACGACATGGCCGGTGAGCTTAAAAAACACGATCTAGACTTCCTCCGGCTTAAGGGCGAGGCCGCCTGGCGGGCGGTAAATCAGAACGATAAAGCCATCGTTGCACGGTCAATCGAACACTTTGCTGGCAAAGCCGCGTTGGACATCGAAGGTCTTGGCGAGAAGAACGTACGACTACTAGTAGACGAGGGTTTGATTAAGGATTTTGCCGATATTTTTCAGCTGATGGCTACTCGGCTGGAGGCGCTGGAACGATTTGCCGAGTTGTCGGCCAGCAACCTAGCGGCGGCCATAAATGATAAGAAAAGCCCGCCGCTTAATCGTTTTTTGGCCGGTTTGGGTATCCGCCACGTCGGCAGCCAAACGGCCATTGATTTGGCCCAACGCTTTCATACGCTGGAAAAAATCGTGGCGACGGCCGAGGACGAGCCCGAGGTTTTTTATGGAATTGACGGAATCGGCGAGGTTGTGGCGCGCTCGATTGTCGAGTGGTTTAATAATGATCGCCACCAGAAACTGTTGTCAAAATTCCGGCGGCTCGGAGTCTGGCCAGAGCCGGCCAGAGTAATTAGTGGACCACTGGTCGGGCAGTCATTTGTCATTACCGGTACGCTTGATGGCATGAGCCGGGAACAAGCCGCCGAACGGATACGGGGCTTGGGCGGCACGTTTCAGACCAGCGTGGCAAAAGGTACGACCTATTTGGTTTACGGTATTAAAATCGGTGAGTCAAAGCGCCAAAAGGCCGAAGCCTACGGTACGCAGGTAATCGATCAATCTGCCTTTGAACGGTTGCTAGCTAAATCCGGCTGAATTGACAGCTAAGCACAAGCGTCTAGAATTAGTGTCGGACGGTTCGTGCGTACGGCCTTAAAACAAAAATTGACCAAAATGAATCCATAGTTTAAGGCCGGGTGGGCACGCAAGAGCCGTTTTTCATGTGTTTTTCGTAATTAGATTGATATAGTAAAAGTCTTGGGGCTGTAGCTCAGTTGGCTAGAGCGCTTCCATGGCATGGAAGAGGTCCAGGGTTCGAGTCCCTGTAGCTCCACCAAATTTTTATGAAGCAACTACTAAACCTATACCGGCCGGCTTATGTCAAATCCTTGGCCTATATGCTCCAGGCGGTCGAGTATAGCTTTAAAGACTACCTCAATTGGTATTGGCGGACGCCAAACTTTGGCGAGTTTGTAAATCAAAATTCCAAGTTTAAATTTACGCTTAAATCCCGCTTAGTCCTGGCGCTAGCTTGGATCGGTGTTATTAAATTATTAGCCATCGGTTTGTGGCAGATTGGCCAGTGGTTGAGCGGAGAATCGATCGCGGCGCTGTTTTTGGGCACTGGCATTATCATGTTGGTTCCGATGTTAACGGCTCATTTGTTGTTAATCCCGCTTTGGCTAATAACTTGGCTGGTGCAGCGGCCGGCCGAGGCTCTAGCTGTTAGAACGGCTAAAAAAATCTTTGCCGAGCATCACGGGACTACCATTGTGATTGCTGGCAGCTACGGCAAAACATCGTTAAAACATTATTTAGCGTCGGTATTAGGAACTAAGCTTAAAGTTAAATTTACACCGGGTAATCACAATACACCGGTCGGGATCAGCAAATTTGCAGCGGGGCTTGAGGGTGACGAGGACGTCTTAATCGTCGAAGCCGGCGAGTACAAACCCGGCGACATTTGGCAAATTGCCGAGCTGACCCAGCCGGACATTGGGTTGATAACTGGTGTCAACGAGCAACACTTGTTGCGGATGAAATCAATCGATAACACGCTCAATACTATATTTGAGCTGGCCGACTGGCTCGATAATAAAAATCTCTATGTTAATACCGAGAGCGCATATATCGATCGGCGGTTACAAAAGCCGCATATTACATATAGCCGGGAAGGGGTTGGTTCTTGGCGAGTTGATAGTGCCAAGACCGATCTGAAGGGCTCGAGTTTTAGGCTGAAACGCGGCAGCGAGACGATGGAACTTAAAACTAAGCTGCTGGGGCTTCATCAAATCGGCCCGGTGGCCGCCGCCGCCGCTATTGCCAGCGAGCTTGGCTTGAGCAGAATGGACATCACCAAAGGCGTTGCCGCCATCGAAGCCTTTGACCGTCGGTTCAAACCGCGCCAGCTGAGTAACGGCGCCACCGTCATAGAGGATAATTACAATGGCAATCCGGACGGTTTTTTAGTCGCTATTGAGTTTCTTAATCAGCTTCAAGGTGTGAAAAAACGAGCCTATGTCACACCGGGTATTATCGAGTTGGGCCAAGCCGCCGAGACAGTGCATAAGGCTATCGGTCGGGAGCTAGCCAAGTCAAAAATCGACAAAATCTACTTAGTTGCCAACCGGGTAACCCGATGGATGGGCGAGGGTATGGTCGAGGCCGGCCGAGATGACGCCTATTGGGTTAGGGAGCCGGATGAAATTTACAATCACTTGGGCAAATACGCCAAAAAAGGCGATATCATCTTTTTGCAAAATAGTCCGCGAGAAGCATTTTTCTACCAACAGTAGATTTAAAGACAGGATTAGACCGAGGCTATATAGTAAATAACCTATAATCTATACTTGAGTAGCAATATGCAGCGATACAATCCATCGGTAATTGAGCCCAAATGGCAGAAAATTTGGGAGGAGACTAATCTTTACGAGGTTAAAGAGGATGCCAGCCGTCCAAAAACCTATGCCACGCCGATGCTGCCGTATCCCAGCGGTGCCGGGTTGCACGTCGGACATGTCCGCAATTATTCGATTGCCGATGTCATGGCCCGGTTTTATCGCCAGCGCGGTTTCAACGTCATGAGCAACATCGGCTGGGACAGCTTTGGTCTGCCGACCGAGAACTATGCCATTAAAACCGGCATTTCTCCCCGGGAAACAACTAAAAACAACATTAAGACTTTCAAAAAACAGCTCAAACGCATGGGCTTTAGCTATGATTGGTCGAGAGAAATTGATACCTCTGACCCGAACTATTACAAATGGACCCAATGGATTTTCCTCGAGCTGTTTAAGCACGGCCTGGCTTACCAGGCGGAAAGTTGGCAGTGGTGGTGCCCTAAATGCAAAACCGTATTGGCTAACGAGCAGGTAATTAATGGTTGTTGCTGGCGGCACGAAGATACGCCGGTAATAAAAAAACGGCTCAAACAGTGGTTTTTTAAGATTACCGACTATGCCGAAGAGCTGCTGGCGTCGATCGAGGATTTGGACTGGCCGGACAGCATTAAAACCATGCAGCGCAACTGGATCGGCAAAAGCCAGGGCGCCGAACTCATCTTCAAGCTAAAAGATGGCCCGGGCCAGATCGAAGTTTTTACTACCCGCCCAGATACGGTTTTCGGCGCTACCTTTTTAGTTTTGTCGCCGGAGCACTCGATGGTTACTAAACTAACGACCAAAGCGTACGAGGCGAAGGTTGAATCTTATGTTAAGCAGGCGCTAATTAAAACCGATATCGATCGGATGGATGAGAGCCGCGCCAAAACCGGCGTTTTTACCGGTTCGTTTGCCGTTAATCCGGCCACTAACGCCGCCGTTCCAATCTGGGTGGCCGACTATGTTTTGCCCGGTTACGGCACCGGCGCGATTATGGCCGTACCGGCGCACGACCAGCGCGACAATGACTTTGCCAAAGCCTATGATTTGCCGCAACGGCGGGTAATCGATCCTGACGTCATCCGGACTGATGTCGCCCATCAAACCAACTTTGAAGCCAAAAACAAAATCGTGGCGGTGGTAAAAAACTCCGAAGGAGAGGTGTTAACTATCAACTGGGGCCCCCGACTGGGCGGGCGATTATTTGTTGGCGGTACGGTTGAAGTCGACGAAGATCCAGCCGATGCCGCCCGGCGCGAGATCAGGGAAGAAACCGGTTATGGCCAGGCTAAGATCAAAGGCGTCAGCGACGAAACTTTTCATTATAGATACTTTGCTCATTCCAAGAGTCAGGCGGTGTCGGCTACTACCAAGTTCGTTTACGCAACGGTAGTGGGAGCTGCTCAAGACAAACCCCGACTGGAGGCCGATGAAAAGGGCAAATTTAAGATTGAATGGGTCAGTCCGGAGCAAGCCGGACGGGATATTACCGATCCCCTCCATCGCCGGGCCTATGAAATTTATCTAGCTGAAAAGGTCTACGAGGGCGAGGGCCGGCTGGTAAACTCGGGCGATTTTTCCGGTGGTGACAGTTCAACTGCGCGCGAAGCCATAGTTGAGTATCTGGCTGGCAAACAACTGGCGAGCGAGCAAGTTAATTTCAAAATCCGCGATTGGCTGATCAGCCGTCAGCGCTATTGGGGCGCGCCGATTCCGATTATCCATTGTCCTAAGTGCGGCCCGGTGGCTGTGCCGGCTAAGGACCTGCCAGTCGTACTGCCGGAGGTGAAGGATTTTGCCCCGACCGGCAGGGCCGAATCGGTCTTGGCGGCTGAAACCGACTGGGTCAATACCGACTGTCCCGACTGTGGTCAGACAGCGGCTCGGCGAGAGACCGACACCATGGACGGCTACGCCTGTTCCAGTTGGTACATGCACCGTTATTGTGACCCCCATAACACCAAGCAGGCCTGGGATCCGGCCAAGCTAAATTATTGGTTTGACGTCGATTTTTACTTCGGTGGCGACCACGCCGTGTCCCACTTGCTCTACTTCCGGTTTTGGCACAAATTTTTTGCTGATATAGGGCTGTCTAATAGCCGCGAGCCGATTAAGCGGCTGGTCTTCAACGGCTATGTTAAGGCCGAAGACGGCCGCAAAATGAGCAAAAGCCTGAATAACGTCATCGACCCGCTTCAAGTCGTTGACAGCGGCTACGGCGCGGATGCGCTGAGGATGTTCGTTTTGTTCATGGGGCCATACGACCAAGACGTCAACTGGAACAGCCAAGGGGTGCCGGGTACTTTTCGGTTCTTGCAGCGGGTTTGGACGCTGGTTGAGGATTTCTTGGCCGCCGAAGAACAACCCGACCTAGATAATCAGGCCGAAATCGAGGCCAGGTTGAACACCGCGCTCCATCGGACTGTCAAACGGGTAACAGATGATCTTAATCGGTTAAGCTTTAATACCGCTATCGCCGCGCTGATGGAGTTTGTCAATATCGCCAATAAACTAGCGCCGGAATTGCCGTTTGGCGCCGCGGCTGACGTCTGGCGGCAAGCTCTCAATGATTTGATAGCGTTAATGGCGCCATTTGCACCTTACGCCGCCGAAGAGCTCTGGCGGGTGCTGGAGCATGACGAATCGGTCCATATCGACAGCTGGCCGGAATTTAACGCCCAATTGCTGGCGGAGGAACTGATTACGATCGTTGTCCAGATCAACGGCAAAGTCAGGGCCAATTTACTGGTGGCTCCCGGCACGCCGGAGGCCGAAGTGGTTGAGACCGCCTTAAAAGAAGATAATGTGGCCAAGTACCTTAGCGGCCGCCAGCCAACCAGGACCATCAGCGTAGCCGATCGACTAGTTAACTTCGTGATTTAACCGACAGCCGGGCGAAGCACTAACGCTTGCTCTTGAGGCCACTTTCTTTTAGAATTTAACTAAGTGAACTAACGGACTCCTGAAGGGAGCGACTGGAGAATGGGTAAACCAAAAAAACGGACGACACCGAGGCGCACGGGTAACAGACGGTCTCATTTGAGGCTGAGTTTAGCGCGGCGGGTCAACGCCGTTTCTCCGGTTAAGGTTCGCACCACCAAGCGCGAAAGCGCTAAGCTGGTTAAGACGGCTTAACCTGTAGTTACTTAATAAACTTTAAAAAACCATGGCATCAAATCGACACCTTGGCCGAATTGTAGCTCTGCAGACTCTTTACGAATATGAGTTCAGATTAGACTGCAAAGACGAAACCGCCGATTTAAACGAGATACTTCAGCGCAACGTGGTGCGTTATGAAGACACAATCGACGATACGGACTTCGTGCGGTCGCTAACGATGAGCACCCAGCAGCGGCTAAAAGAGTTAGACGAGATCATCCAACCGATCGCGCCGGAGTGGCCGATCGCCCAAATCGCCCGAGTCGACCGCTCGATCCTTAGATTAGCCTTGAACGAGTTGATTTTTGGTAACGACGTACCCCCGAAGGTCGTTATAAATGAAGCGGTGGAACTAGCTAAAGCCTTTGGTAGCGAAAACTCTTCACGCTTCATTAACGGCGTGTTGGGCACTGCTTTCCGCCAGCTGGAAGAAAACCGCCAAGATAAGCCTAAGAAGAAAAAACCCGCTAAAACCAAAGCGGCTGCCAAAAAACCGGCGGCCAAGAAAACCGCCAAGCGAAAACCAGCCGGAAATAAATCATAATCTAGGTATTAACGTATGAAACGACCAGAGCCCATCAAACGGTTTAGAAAGATATTCAAACGGCGTCGTCGGCCGGCTATTCAAGAGGTAGTGCGGGAGGTGTCCTCGGGCGGAGTAGTTTATCGCCGCGACAAACAAGGCAAAGTTGAGATCCTAATGATTAGGGATTCCAAAGACCGCTGGTCGCTGCCAAAGGGCAAGGTCAATAAAGAGGAAAACCTCAAGCAAGCCGCCGAACGCGAGATCAAAGAAGAAACTGGACTGCGGGACATGCAGGTACTTAACTGGTTGGGAAAAGTCCACTTTCGATATCGACGCCAGAGCAGCCTGGTGCTTAAGACCATGCACGTCTATTTAGTCAAGGCCGCCGGGCAAACCGGCGAGCTGTCCAAAGAAGACGTTGCCCACATTACCAAAGTAGCCTGGTTTCCGCTTAACGACGCGCTGGACAAAGTTGAGTACGACGATATCGGCAAACTGATCCTGCTGGGCATGAAGAAAATCCGCCAGACACCCGGCCTCTAAGCCTTTAGTAGGCCTAAAAAACACCAGTTGACTATGGCTTAAAAGCCAGTATCATAGGCCGAGAACAATTAATCGGCCAAAGTGTACGGACTCAAGCGTTGTGATTAATAATCGCAGTGCATAGTGCTTACAACTTTGGTCCCACGAAAGGAAATTTTATCTATGCCGCATGATTACCAGTTGATGGCCAAGCAGGTGATTGGGCTGGAGTTTAATGACCCGCAGCTGCTTATGACGGCTTTTACCCATCGATCTTACTTAAACGAGCACCGTAAAAGCGTCAAAGCGCACAACGAACGGCTGGAATTCTTAGGCGACGCCGTATTAGAGCTAATAGTAACGGAGTATCTTTACCATAATTACGACGAGCCCGAAGGGATTTTAACCAACTGGCGCAGCGCGCTAGTTCGAACTGAGTCCTTGAGCGAGGCCGCCCACCGGCTGGGGTTTGAGCAATATTTGCGGCTCAGCCGCGGAGAAAAGAACGGCTCGCAGCGGGCTCGGGATCAAATCCTGGCTAATTGTTTTGAAGCTGTAACTGGCGCGGTTTACCTCGACCAAGGTTATGAGGCGGCCAAACAATTTGTCAGCACTAACATTTTGTCCAAGCTTAAAGCCATATTGGCCGACGATGCATGGCGTGACCCCAAATCGCTGCTACAGGAACAAGCCCAGAGCGAGGAAGGCGTAACGCCGAGTTACAAGGTCATGAGCGAAGAAGGTCCGGACCATGACAAGTCGTTTACTATTGGTGTCTTTATCGGTGATGAACTGCGCGGCAAGGGCGCCGGCCCGTCTAAGCAAGCGGCCCAACAATCGGCGGCGGACGCGGCCTTGAAGTATTACGAATAGAGCTTTGCTTGCACTACGTTTTAAGGTGGTGGCACTCCGCTAAACTTTGCCTCTGGGCGGCTTTGTGATTCTCCCCCAAGAAGTATCAATAACGTTGAAATAAAATAAAAAAGCTGCTGGTTGATTATTTTTCGTAAAATCAAAGAAGGATCGTGAAAAAAAACAGATTGGCTTGACTGAGACGGCTAGACAGGCTCTAAGAGGTTCATTTATCGCTTGATTTACTCATCAATAACTTTTTAATTATTGCCGGCTGGCCGGTAAAATAATACCGACATGATTGGGTCAGATTTTGAAACTAGCGACGAGCTGGATGGGATTCGAGCAAGCGTGGCGGTTGGCGAGTTTCCCGTGCTAGGCGTATTGGCTGATTGGATCGACTATCTCGAGGCTTTGAGGGAAGAGAGAATAGACGAATACGGCTGGGGCGGGCACGGCCTTAATATTGAAGACGAAATCGCGGCTAAACTCAGCTATCTTGACTATCTCAGGCAGCTGCATAATTGATTGGCCCGGCCCAAATCAGACGATCAAAAAGACCAGTACGAAGTTGACACCCCTGGAGTTAATCTGTAAAATGAGCCAAGTTTTAAATCAGTAACAATAGGCGGAGTTAAAACTTTTTTTAATCATGCTAGCTATTCGTTTAAAACGAATCGGCCGGGCCAACGACGCGTTTTATCGGCTGATCGTGCAGGACTCCCGGCGCCACCCTACCCGCGGCAAAGTCGTGGCATATTTAGGTACTTTTGATCCGCACGCCAAGACAGTTACCATAGATAAAGACGAGACCAAACGCTTTTTATCAAACGGCGCTCAGCCGTCTCAAACTGCCGCCAGATTACTCAAAAAAGAAGGCGTCAAGCTGCCGAGTTGGGTGAGTATTGAAAAACAACCTAAAAAAACCACACGCAACCCGGAAAAACTCAGAAAAAACCGCCCGGCTGGCGCCGAAGCCCCGGCGGTCAAATCGGAGGAGCCAAAAGCTAAAGAGCAGCCGGCCGCCGAAATCCCGGCTGAGCCAGTCGTTGAAGAGGCCAAATTAAACGGCGTAAAAACCGAAGAAACACCGAAAGAAGCAATCGAGGCAGAAGCCCCGGTCGAAACCAAAACTGAAATAGCCCCAACCGAAGAAAAACCAGCTGAAAAAGCGGACTAAATAACCCTAACAGGCTACTAAAAGAGGAAGCCACCAAAAAAGGAGCCGATAGTTTTCTGCTACAATTGCTTTATTAAAATCATTGGAGGTTACCGTGTCTACCATCGACCAGCAATTTGTTGAATACATCGTAAAATCTCTGGTCTCCAAACCAGATTCCGTCCAGGTCGAACGAACGATCGATGAAAAGGGAGTACTACTTAAACTAACCGTCGACAACGAGGATTTAGGCCGGGTCATCGGTAAGCGCGGTTCGACCGCTCAAAGTATTAGAACGCTGCTTCGGGCATTGGGGACCAAGAATGACGCCCGATATAATCTGAAAATTATCGATCCGGAAGGGGACAACCGCCCTCCGCGCGAGCCGCGTGAGGATCGAGCCCCCCGAGATGAGCCATCGGCCGCTCCGGCCGATGATAAGCCAGCTGAAGAACCCGTCGCTGACGAACCGGCCGAGGAAGCCGCGGTTGAAGAGGTGGTAGAAGCGCCGGTTGAGGAAGCTCAGGAAGAAGCACCGACAGCTGAAGGCAAGAAGGATAGTTCGTTGGCGGATAAGACCAGAAAAGAACTGGCCGAGCTGGACGATTTGGATATATAACCAGGAGGAACAGCCATGGCCCACAGAAATGAAAGTTTAATCTTAAGCCAACCGGAGGTTGTTGAAGCTGTCGGCCAGATTGATGAAATTTGGCTAACCATAGCGGAGGATCCCGAGTCAAGAGCCGTCAAGGAGGTTTTAGATGGGTTGAGAGTTCCGTATCGGGAGTTTAATGCCGAGATGTATGATGGGGAAAGTCCTTATGACACCCGGGCACCGTCGATTGAAATCATATCGGGCGATAGGCACGAAACGCTTGCTGGGCCTGATGAGATTAATTTCTTCTTTCTCAGTGCTCTTAAACGGGCATGCGCAAGTCTGATTAGATGATCCAGATAATTTTAGTACTGGCCCGGACCCACTAACATAACGTAAAAATACAACTTTATTGGCTGGCAAGCCAGCGTTATAAAATGCGAGCAAGGCGCTACGCATACTAGCCAGGGCGTGCATTACACTTTAAACTGTGATATAATTAACAACAGCAAGTGGTTATTATAACCTCTCCGTTGCTATAAGTTGACCCCCACGGGCTAACTATCGTCGCGGTCAGATCGTACTAAGCGCGGGCGATATTAGTTAAACCGGGGAGAAGTTTATGTCAATGAAACTCTATGTCGGCAAGCTGTCTTACGACACAACCGACCAAACATTGGAAGAATTATTTGCCAAGCATGGCAAGGTTTTAAGCGTAGCCGTTATTAAAGACCGGGACAGCGGCCAGTCCAAAGGTTTCGGGTTCGTCGAGATGGAAGACGTTTCCGGCGCCCAAGCCGCCATCAAAGACCTCAACGGCAAACAAGTTGACGGACGCGCAATCGTGGTCAACCAAGCCCGCCCGCAAGCTAGCCGACCAGCTGGCGCCTACCGCTAGTTTTTAGATTTAGCGTTAATTAGGACCGTTTTTTAGGTAGTTATATCTATGGTGAAAATGAATAAACATATTGAAATTGTGTCCTCGCGTGACCCGCGGCTTAGTTCGATGGGTAAAAAATCTCGAGATGCAGCCCGAGCGACCCTGGCCAAGAGCTATGCCCGGGTTGGTATTAGCTTGATCGATGACCGCTCCGATCTACAGGCGCTGGTCGCCAGTCAGCCGGATATGGTGTTTTTGGGTCTAAAATATATTACTGATAACTCAGCGGAGACGGCCAGTAATATCTGGATCAGTCAATACCTGGCAGCCCAAGGCATTGCCTTTACCGGTTCGGGCTTGGCGGCCCACGTTTTGGAGCTGGACAAACCGATGGCAAAAGGCCGTGCCTTGGCAGCCGGGCTCAACACTTCTGAATGGTTGGTGGTGGAACAAGGGCAAACACTGTTGCCGTCTGATGTCAATATCGACTACCCGCTATTCGTTAAACCGACCGACCGCGGTGGCGGTGTCGGAGTCGACCAAGCCTCGCTGGTGCATAATTTTCAACAATTAAAATCCAAAGTCAAGACGATTAGTCAGCGTCTGAAGTCAGACTCGTTAATAGAAAAATACCTACCAGGTCGGGAGTTCAGTGTCGCTTTGCTTCGCGATATTGATTTGGCCAACTTACGCGTCATGCCCCTGGAGATAGTGGCCGAGGCCCAAGACGGTGCCAGTTTTTTGAGCGCGGCGGTAAAATTGGCCAATAAGGAGCGGGTTTTAGCAGTTGACGACGGCGAATTACGCCAGCAACTGAGCGATTTGGCGTTTGACGCCTTCACTGCTCTAGGCGCAACTGATTACGGCCGGATAGATATCCGTCTGGACGCCCGCGGCGAACCGCAATTTATGGAAGCAAACCTACTACCCAGTCTAATTGAAGGTTACGGCAACTTTCCCAAAGCTTGCGCTCTAAATCTAGGCTTGGGTTATGAAGATATGTTACTGACTATCGTAAATTTAGCCTTTGACCGCCAGGTAGAAACGACAGAACCGATAAAACCACTAGTCTTAAGCACGGGCCCGTACTTGGCACTGTAGCTGCCGGCTGAGCCGAGCTTGAGCTCGGCTAAAACGGATAGTTGATTTCAATCGCGCCGTCCTTAACGTCGCAGACTCCGGTATAGAACTCGGTGTTGATAGGATCGAGGACTACGCCGCCGGGGAATTCGCAATTAAAAATATCTT
>DASWIF010000055.1 GCA_036397795.1 Candidatus Saccharimonadales bacterium | reverse complement strand
GTGACTTAAACGATTGCCGCCGCTGCCAACGCGTGAACCAAATTGTTCGGTTAACCCGTATTCAACCTCAGCGCTGGTCGGCTCGTTGGTTTTCCATTGAATCGTGGCGGTCGTACCGGTTAAGTAGGCAACGCGAACTTCAGAGATAACCGGCGCGGTATTGTTTCCAAATTCAAGTGTTTCAAAACTGCGCTCAAATGCTTCAACTTCGGCAATCGCGGTGTAAGCCGTAATTTTAAAATAATATTTGGTCTTTGGCTGCAGGCCGGTTAGCGTCACGGCCTGACTGCCGCGTTGATCAGGCACAATAATCGTCCAGAGGTATTCGCCGCTTTCGCGGCCCCACTGAATTTTACCCGAAGCATTCCGGTTAGTGTGCCAAAACACGGTGGCGGTGTCATCGGTCACGGTGGTGTTAACGTCGGAGATGACCAGCGGAATTTCAGCGGCTTGGGCGGTTTGGAGGTTAGAAAACGGCACAACCGAGAAAATCACGGCCAAAGTTAGGCTGGCCGAAACCACCTTTTTTAACTTAATTGAGCTAAATTTTGTCGTCATGTGTGTCATAATTGGTTACCGTTTTAAGTAATGTTTAACTATAGCATAAGTTAGTTATTTTGTCAATGTTTACATGCCTAACGTCGTGTTTTTGGGCTTGCGGCCGAAGGCTGGGCATCAACTTGGCTATCCTTTAATTCGAACTGAATGGCTGCTTGAAAACCGAAATTTACCTTGCTCAGCGGTCGTTTTTCAAGTATACTAAAGCCAGTTTAAAGGCATTTACTCTATGCCAAACGCAAAAAAGCAAATCAAAAATCAAACTGACGCCGAGGCAATCACCGTTCACAACTCAGACGCTTCCAGTCTGACTGACTGGATGAGTGAAGATAATTATGAAGGCGAACTGGCGGTTGACGTCTATCAGGATGCCGATAGTTTGTATGTGAAGGCACCCGTGGCCGGCGTTGAACCCGATAAACTTGAAGTCAGTATCAATAATGACATGCTGACAATTCGAGGCGTGCGAGAGATGGAGCGTGAGGTTGAACGAGAAGACTACTTCTACAGTGAATGCTATTGGGGAGGGTTTAGCCGCTCAATTATTTTGCCGGTCGACGTCAAAGCCGAAGATATTTCGGCCGAACTCCAGCACGGCATTCTGACTGTTACGCTCCCGAAACTTCAGCGCAATCGGACAATTCCGATTGATATTAAAGACCAATCATCATGAGTGCCAACGAAATTACGCGACCGCCTGACTCGTTTGCTCAGACCGGCGTGGTTGAGAAACTTGAAGGCGGTTTGGCCGTTATCCGACTTGGTGATAACCAGGAGGTGCGCTGGCCGGCTGATCAGTTACCACCGAGCACGGTTGTCGGTTCGGAGATACGTTTACGTTTGAGCACGCAGGATAGTGAACAGGCCGAGCGAGACGAACTAGCGAAAACTATTTTAAATCGGATTTTACAAAACAAAGCATAGCCGGATATTGCCCTTTGAACCCAGGGCAGGCAATACGTATGGCATTTTTGCATACTTCAGGGGGGAGTGAAAAAAAATCTGTAACTCAGCCGCGCCGGGCACTCCGGGGTTGGTTGATTGGAGTTAGCGTTTTTATTGTGGTGGTGCTTGTCGGTCTCGGCGGACTTTTGGCGTATGATGTCGTCTACGCCGATAGGATATATAAAGGTGTTGCCATTAACGGTGTTGACCTAGCAGGCATGACCCGCCAGCAGGCCTACGATACACTTCAGGAAATTGAGCAGAACTTGCAAGCCAGTGGTATTGTTTTCCAGCATGAGCAACAGAGCATAACCTTGCAGCCGGTTATTATTCCAACCGATGACCCGGATTTGGCCAAACCCATTCTCCAGTATGACTGGCGGCGGACACTCGACTTATCCCAGGGTTACGGCCGGCTAAGTAACCCTTTCGCGAACGCGGTCCAAAAACTCCGAGCGGCGAGTATTGGAATTTCACTTCAGCCGTATGTTGAAATTGACGAGACAGAGCTGCTTAAAATTTTGCGCGAGCGATTTAACGAATTTGAACGACCTCCGGTTGATGCCCAGCTTCGGATTGTAAACGGCCAGGCCGAGGTTCAATCGGAAATTGACGGTTTTGTTTTTACCTACGAGAGCGCGTTGCGCCAACTGCGTGATCAGGCTCTAGAGTTCCATTTTTCGCCTATTTCGCTGAGCCTAGAGCCGCGGGCGGCCCAAATAAAAAAAGCCGAAACCGGTTCGGCCGTGGCGGGATTGAATTCAGTTCTGGATATACCGGAAATCACATTAACTTTTCAGGGGCGTAACTGGAGGATTTCTCAAGCCACGCTTCATGACTGGTTGGCTTTTCAGCGGACGGGCGAAGGCGACGTGGTGGTCGGTCTGAAGCCCCAAGACTTGGAAGAATTTTTAAGCTTGATTGCTCAAGACATCAACGTTGAATCCCAGGACGCAAAGTTTGAAATTACAAATAACCGGGTCGTGGAATTTCAGCCTTCACTTGAGGGACGGGAGGTAGACATAGAGGCGACCATTGACCTTATAAACGGCATGATTTTACTCGGAGCGAATGTGGGTGATGCCCCGGAATCAGCTCAGACTCTTGAGTTGGTAGTCGCGGTCACGCCGCCCAAGGTAGCCGTTGGCCAGCTGAATGAGTTGGGAATCAAAGAGAAGCTTGGTGAAGGCCGCTCAAATTTTGCCGGCAGTCCGGCTAACCGTCGGCATAATATTGCCGTTGGGGTCGCGTCATTGAACGGAATTTTAATCGCGCCGGACGAGACATTTTCACAGCTCAGCGCTCTGGGTGAAATTGAAGCTTCAACCGGTTACTTACCGGAGCTGGTTATAAAGGGTGATCGCACTATTCCGGAATACGGCGGCGGACTTTGTCAGATAAGCTCGACTACGTTTAGG